>NZ_JANSHM010000016.1:0-47786 GCF_047461635.1 Synechococcus sp. W55.2
GAAGCTGAACTGGCCGGATTCGAGGGCGAAGAGGCTGTAGAGGCCGGTTTGCAGTTGATGGCGAAAGAGCTTGGCCAAATCTACGGGCGAGATCAACCCTTGCCGCTGCAGGCAACGCCCCAGAGGCTCCTCCAAGCCCCTAGCGACCAACTGGCTGACCACCTGCTCGTCCACCAAGCCAAAGCGCGTCAGCAGGCTTTCCAAACGATGCTTTTCTTCAGGGGTGAGGGCGGCGACCACCCGACCTTGGTAAAACCAAATCCGCTGAATGCCATTGGGTGCCCAGATGGATAATTGCCCTGCTTTCTTACCCTTTTCCATTAAATGCAACAGGTCGCATAAGGAAAATTCCTGAAGATCTCCAAGCATCGCCATACTTTTGCTCCCTTCACCGCTGCAAGATGCGCTTTCTCAGTATTTTCACGGTTTTTGCTTTGCTAAGCAAGAAACCAGAAGATGCGCTTACAGCTTGGTTTCGGTCTAATCTTACAACCAAATCCTCAAAAGTTAAAGCGGATTAATCTTTTTAATCAAATGTAATCGAAGTTGCCGAATTTTTGGCTTGGACGCAGCGGAAATTGTGTCAGAAGCTCGGTAAAACCTCGGAAGACTTAACGATCGGTACTTAGTCATTCGTAATTTTTAACACTTTTTTAGCTGCGGCTACTCGAAGATCTACGGGGTACAAAAGTTCGCCTCAAGAGGAGTGAATTGAGGATTACGCTGAGGGAACTCAAGGCCATGAGACCCCCAGCGATTGCCGGGCTAAGCCCAATGCCAAAGGGGGGTAGGAGCACGCCTGCTGCCACTGGGATCCCCACCAGGTTGTAGCCAAAGGCCCAGAGGAGGTTCTGCTGGATCTTGCGGAAGGTGGCGCGGCTGAGGCGGATGGCTTGCACCACATCCCAGAGGTGGTTGCGCATCAGAATGATATCGGCGGTCTCAAGGGCGGCATCGGTAGCGGAATGCAGGGCAATGCCCACATCGGCTTGGGCCAAAGCCGGAGCGTCGTTGATGCCATCGCCCACCATGGCCACCCTCTGACCCTGGGCCTGCAGATCTCGGATGACTTGAGCTTTGTCTGCCGGGTGAACCTGGGCAATAACGCGGAGACCTGGCACTTGCAGAGCCTCAGCCACCTGGTGGGCCACCTCCGCCCGATCGCCGGTTAGCAAAACCACCTGCAGGCCCATTTTCCGGAGCTGTTGCAGCGTTGCCTGCGCATCGGGCCGCAAGGGATCCTGGGCTGCCAGCAGCCCCACCAGGGATCCCTCTACAGCCACGCCCACCACCGTTTTGCCGGCTGCCAGTAGCGCCTCGGCCTGGGCCTGCGCCTTTGGGGAAATTGGGATCCCCAAAGCAGCCAGCCCATCCAGGGATCCCAATACCACTGCCTGCCCTTCCACTTGGGCAGCAACCCCTATCCCCGGCTGGGTTTGAAACTCGCCGGCGGAGAGCAACGGCAAACCCTGGGTGCGGGCGGCTTGCAAAATGGCTTGCGCCAGCGGATGGCGAGTGCCGCTTTCCACTGTGGCTGCCAGTTGGAGCAGGCGATTGGGATCCAGGGAGGGGTCAAGGCTGAGACAGTCCGTCAGGTGGGGATCCCCTTGGGTGAGGGTGCCGGTTTTGTCGAAGACCACCGTTTGCAAGCGATGGGCTTTCTCCAGAACATCTCCCCCTCGGATGAGCAAACCCCGCTCGGCTCCCAAGCCAGTACCCACCAGGATGGCCATCGGCGTAGCCAATCCCAAAGCACAGGGGCAGGCCACCACCAAAACGGCAATGGCCATCTTGAGGCTGCTGAGCAGGGGTGTGGGGTGAGGGGGATGGTCACCCAGATGCAGATGGGCGTGCAGGCTGAACCCCGCCAGGACGAAGTGCTCCGCACCGCCGCTCCCCCAGAGTGGGATCCCAATCCAGTACCAGAACCCAAAGGTGAGAATGGCCAGCGTGACCACCCCATAGGTGAAGTAGCCCGCCACCTGGTCGGCTATCCCTTGGATGGGGGCCTTGCGAGCTTGGGCCTCTTCCACCAGGCGAATGACCTGGGCCAAGGTGGTGTCTTTCCCGGTGCGCGTCGCTCGGCACAGCAGCAACCCCGATTGGTTGATTGTCCCAGCCACCACGGGATCCCCCACTTGTTTCAGCACCGGCAAGGGTTCCCCCGTCAACATCCCCTCGTTGACCGTGGCCTGGCCGGCAATGACCTCTCCATCCACCGGGATCTGTTCGCCGGCCCGCACTTGGAGCCAATCCCCCACTCGCACCTGTTCGACAGGGCACCATTCTCCGGTTTGGGATCCCAGATCCAAGTCACCCTCTGCTGAGCCGGGAGCCTCGGATCCCGTCCTCGAGGACTCCGTTCCGCTGACGCAAGCGGATGGCTGAACCCGCCGAGCCAAACTGGGACACAAGCTCACCAGCGATTGCAGGCTGCTGGCCGCCCGCAGGCGGCTGTGCTGTTCCAAGGCCCGTCCCAACAGGATGAAGCTGAGCATCATGACGGGCTCGTCGAAAAAGCACTCCCAGCCCACCTGAGGGGCCAACAACCCCGCCAGACTGGCCAGGTAGGCCGATCCGGATCCCAAGGTAACCAAGGTGTTCATGTTGGGGGCCAGCCGCCGCGCCCCTCTCCAACCATCCAGGACAATGCCGCGAGCTGGGCCGACAAAAGTCAAGGTCGCCAAGCCCCAGTGCAGCCAGACATCGTTAAGGAGGGGCAAGCCCAGACGGGCGAAGAGATCCAAGTGTCCGGCGGCAGAAATCAGCAGCAAAAAAGCGGCGGTGAGCGCTTGGCGAATGTGGTGTCGGGTCTGCTGTCGCTGCCGAGAGAGGGGATCCGCAGGCACATCCAAGGCTTCTTCCCACCCACCGGGAGGGGAAGAGGGATCTTGAGAGTGCTCCGCACCGCTGACGCGAACGGAACTCCCGCCGGAGAGGGCCTCACCCTCTGAACTGTAGCGGCTGGGAAACCCTGCCTCTGTCAAAATCTGGGCCAGGTGCTGCGGGTCGGGCCGGAGTCCAGGGGCAAACTCCACAAGGGCCGACTCGGTAACCAGGTTAACGCTGGCCTTGACCACCCCCGGCTGTCTCAGTAGAGCCTGCTCGACAGTGCGGACGCAGCCGGCACAACTCATGCCCCCCACCTGGAGAATCAGGGATCCCTCCTGAGAAGGCGCTGTGGGCCTATCTTGGCCAGCTGGATCCCTTGGCCTGTCTGCCTTATGGGCCTTATGGGTCAGAGTGCTCCGCACCGCTGACGCAATTGCATCTGTAATGGCCATCTTTGTCCTCCCGTGGTTGACAGACTCCTGGCCCTACTGGCTGCGGTAGGACAGAGCTCTAAATCTCATTTTTTGCCAAACTCAGTTCCAGGATCCCGGCAATCTGGGCAAGGGTACGGGTTAGGCAGCGCGAGCAGCTGGGGACATAAAGCTGGGGGGAATGGACTCGGGAACATACCTTTGCAAAATATCCTCGATGGTCTGCATCGCTTCCGCATCCAACGACCAGCCCCAAAGGCCGGATATTGCCTCCAGATGATGGGGTTTGCGCGCCCCCCACAGTGCCACACTCACCCCTGGTTGATCCAGCAGCCAGCGCACCGCCAACTGAGCCAAGGTCTTGCTATAGCGATCCTGAGCAAACTGGCTCAATGCCTCTGCCGCTTTTAGGTACTGGGAGTAGCGCGGTTCAACAAACTTGGGGTCGATCCCGGCGCGCATGTCCCCTGGGGGGAAGGTGGTTTGCGGCGTCATCCGTCCGCTCAGCAGACCTCGGCAGAGGGGACTGTACACCAAAGTGTGAATGCCGTGCTCTCGACAGTAGGGCAAGACCTCTGCTTCAATCTGCCGCTCGAACAGGTTGTAGGGGGGCTGGGCGGTGTGCAGAGGAGCCACCCGGCGAAACCGATCCAGTTGTTCTGGGGAAAAGTTGCTGACCCCAATGGCGCGGATCTTGCCTTCCTGCAGCAGGCGCTGGAAAAAGGCGGCTGTTTCCTCCAGGGGCTCTAGGGGATCTGGCCAGTGTACCTGGTAGATGTCAATGACCTCCGTCTGCAGGCGGCGGAGGGAGTTTTCCAAATCCTGAGCTAGCCAACTGAGGCTGCAGTTGCGCACCACCTTGCCGTTGACCCACTGCAGGCCGGCCTTGGTGGCAATGACTAGGCGATCCCGGCAGCCGGCATCCCGGATGGCCCGTCCCAAAAGCACTTCCGAAAGGCCGCGGCCGTAGGCCGGAGCGGTGTCAAAGAGGGTGATGCCTAGGTCAATGGCCTTGCGGAGAGTGGCGTAGGCCTCCTCAGGATCTGCTGGCCCCCACCAATCCCCCGTCATGCTCCAGGTGCCCAGCCCCACGCGGCTTAGTTTTAGCCCCGTCTCGGCAAGATCGATGAACTCCATGGCAACTTCTGCGAGGCGGTCTCCTCCCGCATGCTAGCAACCGTCAGCAGGTGGGCAGTCCCCCTTGCGCCAACGACCTCCCTCTTTTAGCTGCCTTGGGAAACAGCAACCAGGCTTTTTCCTCTGCTTGTTGGGGAGAGAGGCTCAGTAGAGTAGTGATTCCAGCTAGATCACTCACTGGTAGAGGAACTGCCTATGAGATCCCTTTTCCCTCTCTGCCTGGCCGGAGCGCTGCTCTGGGGATCCTCGCTGCCCGCCCAGACCCAGGGGATTAGGCCCCTCTTTCCCGAACCTTCCCAAACCCCGCTGCCCCCCAGTCCCGATATTCCCACCCTGCCCATCGTGCCGGATCCCCGGCCTGTGCCGGCAACCCCTGCTCCCCAGCGACCGCTGCCCAGGGGGAGTTTTGAGGAGATCAGCCGCTACTTCCGGGATCTCAACCGCGCCAAAAACCTGGCCCGCCAAGCTGCCGAGATCGCCAATGGGGGCCTGCAGCGCTATCGCGCCGAAGCTTCCATGCACGGGGCAGCCATTGACTCGCCGTTTGAAGAGTTTGAAGACGCCTGGATCTTCACCTTCCGGGGGGGAGAGCCCGGCTTTGTCCAGCCCAGCATTGAAACCCAGGTGCGGGTAGACAGGCGCACCTTTCAAACCACCATCCTCTACAATGGCCCCATCCGCTCTCTGCGCTAAGGGATCCCTGGCATAATCAAAAGGCAAAAGGGAAGGGATCCAGGCCATGACCAAGTTTGTCTTCGTTACCGGTGGAGTGGTCTCCAGCATCGGCAAAGGCATTGTAGCGGCCAGCTTGGGTCGCCTCCTCAAATCCCGCAACTACACGGTGTCGATTTTGAAGCTGGATCCCTACATCAATGTGGATCCCGGCACCATGAGTCCCTACCAGCATGGAGAAGTGTTCGTCACCGACGACGGCGCCGAGACCGACCTGGACTTGGGCCACTACGAGCGCTTCACCGACACCAACATGTCTAAGCTCAACAACGTCACCACCGGCTCCATCTACCAGGCCGTGATCCACAAAGAGCGGCGCGGCGATTACCAGGGCAGCACGGTGCAGGTGATCCCCCACGTCACCCAAGAGATCAAAGAACGGATCCGGCGAGTGGCCCGCGAGACCAACCCCGATGTGGTGCTGGTGGAGGTGGGGGGCACGGTGGGGGATATCGAGTCTCTGCCCTTTTTGGAGGCCATTCGCCAATTTCGCAAGGACGTGGGCCGCGCCAATGTCGCCTATGTGCATGTCACCCTGGTGCCCCTGATCAAAGCGGCAGGGGAGATGAAAACCAAGCCCACCCAGCACTCGGTGAAGGAGCTGCGCTCTATTGGTATCCAGCCGGACGTGTTGGTGTGCCGCTGCGAACAGCCATTGCCCCGCGGGATCAAGGAGAAGATCTCCGAGTTTTGCGATGTGCCGGTGGAATGTGTGATTCAGGCTCAGGATGCCCCCAGTATCTACGATGTGCCTTTGGTGCTCGAGCAGGAGGGGTTGGCGCAGCGGGTTTTGGAGATCCTCAACCTGGATCCCCAGCAGCCCGACCTGCGGGAGTGGGAGCTCTTGGTGAAGCGGCTGCACCACCCCCAAGAGCGGGTGGAGATTGCCATTGTCGGCAAATACGTGCGCCTTACGGATGCCTATCTTTCGGTGGCCGAGGCCCTGCGCCATGCCGGGTTGGCCCTCAATGCCGGCGTCACGCTGCGCTGGATCTCTTCTGAGGAGATCGAAGAGCGGGGACCAGAGGCATTGCTTTCCGGCGTGGATGGAGTGGTGGTGCCAGGGGGGTTTGGCAATCGCGGCATCGAGGGCAAAGTGGCCAGTATTTGCTACGTGAGGGAGCGGGGCATTCCCTTTCTGGGCCTGTGTCTGGGCATGCAATGCGCGGTGATCGACTGGGGATGTCACATTGCCCATCTGGAGCGGGCCAACAGCTACGAGTTTGACCCCGATACCCCCCACCCGGTGATCAGCCTCTTGCCGGAGCAGAAAGATGTGGAAGATCTGGGGGGAACCCTGCGGCTGGGCCTCTATCCCTGTCGCATCATGCCCAATACCCTGGCGGCCAAGCTGTATGGCGAGACCATCATCTACGAGCGGCACCGCCATCGCTATGAGTTTAACAATGCCTACCGCAGCCTTTTTCTAGACTCCGGCTATGTTATCAGCGGCGTCTCGCCGGATAACCGCTTGGTGGAGATTATCGAGCTGCCCAGCCACCCCTTTTTCATCGCCACCCAGTTCCATCCGGAGTTTCGCTCCCGCCCCAACCGCCCCCACCCCCTCTTTTTGGGGTTGATCGAAGCTGCCCTGCGCAGCCGCCCTCAGCCTCACCCCCTGCAGTTGCAGAAGATGGGCTAGTTGACAGATCCCTTGTCCAAAAGTGGGGGCACGCCTCTGGTCCTGGTTCTGCAGAGCTTTGCTGAACATAAACTGCTGCGGAATCCTGGGTTTCGCCTGTGGAGCAGCCGTGGCCTACTGCCTAAAACGAGGCCATCCAATCTGCCAAAATTTCCTGTCGGCGTGGATGGCGCAGTTTGCGCATGGCTCGTGCTTGAATTTGTCGGACGCGCTCCCGAGAGAGGCCGAAAAGCTGACCAATTTCGGAGAGAGTGTGTAGGTGGCCATCTTTCAGCCCATAGCGGAGCTTGAGAATCTCTTGCTCTCGGGGGCTGAGCTGCTCCAGCATTTCTTCCAGTTGGGCAGACAGCAGGTGCAAGTCCATTTGGGATTCGGGAGTGAGGCCGTTGGCGTCCTCGATAAGCTGCATCAGCTCCCTATCCTCCTCTTTGCCGACCGGAGTATGTAGCGAAAGGGTTTGGCGACCGGCTTCCAAGAGGGTTAAGAGAGCGTCCAGCTTGTCGGGGGAAATCTCCAGAGCTTCGGCAATTTCCGCTTGGGTGGGGCGACGGTTTAGGGTCTCGGTCAGCTCCCGCCGGATCCGCTTCACCTGGTTGAGCTTTTCTACCATGTGCACCGGGATCCGCACCAGGCGCCCCTGATTGGCAACGGCGCGGGTGATCCCTTGGCGAATCCACCAGTAGGCGTAGGTGGAAAACTTGTAGCCGCGTTCGTACTCAAATTTTTCTGCGGCCCGGATCAGGCCAATGGTGCCTTCTTGAATCAAATCCAGAAACGGCACACCGCGATTCAAATACTTTTTGGCAATCGAGACCACCAAGCGCAGGTTGGCCCTAACCAATTCCCGTTTCGCCCGTTCCCCGGCGGCTCCCCCCTCTGCAATCAGCCGTCTCAATTTCACTTCCTGCTCGGCATTGAGGAGTGGGTAGCGAGCCATTTCCCGCAAAAATATGCCCACCGAGTCCTCCGACAGCGAGGCTTGGGTCGCTCGGTTGCCGGGTTTGCTGAGCCGTACCTCAACCCGTTTCGGTGGGGGGGGACAATTCTGAACAGCTACATCCATCCCATTCGGTTGAGACTTCATACAAACTCACATCCACAAGCGGATGTTGGAAACTTTGCTTGGATACAGGACAGAACCGGTTGACCCTTCAGCAAACCCAACTTCCTTCAGGGATCCCTGCAGACACAGGGCAGAGATCTCGCCGGATTTCAAGAGGCTACTCGATTTCTCTAGGTTCAGACTTCAGCTTTTGCTAAGGTGGGGCGCAGACTAAACACTTCCGTGATGGTAACGGTCAGCATCCGGTAGGATTGTTAAACTGACTACAGAGTTGACCTTGTTTTGCAGTGCACCATGCCACGCCAACGGAAGAAATCGGATTTGCCCAGCAAGATTTGTCTCACCTGTCAGCGACCCTTCACCTGGCGCAAAAAGTGGGCCGACTGTTGGTCGGAGGTGAAATACTGTTCTGAGCGGTGTCGCAATCATCGCCCCAAGGGATCCCTGCCTGCTTCCCGGCAAGACGGTTGGGACGGATAATGTTGTCTCAGGATCAGGACATAAGGGTTTGGATCTGTCGGGGTTGGCGATGCGGTTTCTCAAGTGGCTGTTGCACAATCCCCACGAGACGGAAGAGGAGGATCCCTTTTTGCGGGCCATTGCCCGCATCGAAAGCCTGATCTCGAAGCTGCTTTCAATTTTGATGATCGGGCTAATCGTAGTAGCAGTGGTGGACTTGGCCCGGTTCTTGGTGGCAGATTTGTTGATGGAGCCAACTGGGTTTTTCTCCACCACTTTAATCGAGATCTTCGGCCTCTTTTTAAATATTCTGATTGCGCTGGAAATTCTGGAGAACATTACCGCCTACTTGCAAAAGCAGGTGGTGCAGGTGGAGCTGGTGATCGTCACCTCTTTGATTGCGGTGGCCCGCAAGATCATCATTTTTGATTTCGAGAAGCTGGGGGGGTTGGAGCTCATTGGCTTGGGGGCAGCAACGTTGGCCCTCTCGGTAAGTTATTGGCTGGTGCGGCGAGCCAAGCCTCCATCCAAGTCCGGGGAAGATTAAGCTCGGACAGAATCCTGGTACGATGGGGATGGAGCTTTCCTGCAAGAAACGTGCGTGTGCGATCTAAGTTGGCCAGCCTGGTGAAGTTAGCTGTGCTGATGGTGGTGCTTTGGGTGGGGCTGAGTGCTCTCCCTGTCTTGGCCCGCCCGCATTCTTCTCGCGATTTGCTCCTGGCACAACAATTGGGCAAACCAGTGAAAACCTACAACAGTCCCCCGCCGATGGTGATCGACCCGGCCAAGTCCTACACGGCCACGATGGAGACCACCGCCGGCACAATGGTTCTGGAGCTGTTTCCTCAGGAAGCTCCCCTGGCCGTGAACAATTTCGTCTTTCTGGCCAACGATCACTTTTACGATGGCGTCATCTTTCACCGCGTGATCCGCGGCTTCATGATCCAGGGCGGGGATCCCACGGGTACAGGGCGGGGTGGGCCGGGCTACCGCTTTCCCGATGAGCCAGTGCAACGTCCCTACAGCCGTGGCACTTTGGCTATGGCCAACGCCGGCCCCAACACCAATGGCAGCCAGTTCTTCATCATGCATGCCGACTACCCGCTGCCGCCCAACTACACGATCTTTGGGCAATTGATCGAGGGAGAGGATGTGTTGGATAAAATTGCAACTGCGCCCACCGACCCTCAGGATCGCCCCCTGAAGCCAGTGGAGATCAAGTCGGTTCGCATCTTGGAATCCAATTAGGTTGGGCCAATCGGGTGGAACAGTTTGGTTAAATTAACTTGGCCTCTGGCCCCATTTTTGCAACTTGCCCTCAGGGGGACTCAGGTATGGAGTTCGCTAGGCCCCGGCGAATGTCCCCCCGCATTCTGGTTCTGGATTTTGATGGTGTGCTCTGCGATGGGCGGGCGGAGTATTTTGCTTCCTCCTGCCGCGTTTGTGCTCAGGTGTGGGGCCTGGCTCCTGCTCAGCTAGAGCCGCTGCGTCCTGCCTTCGACCGTCTGCGCCCGCTGATCGAGACCGGCTGGGAGATGCCTCTGTTGTTGTGGGGGCTACAGGAAGGGATCCGGGAGGAGGACTTGCGCCAAGACTGGCCCAGCTGGCGGCAGCGGTTGTTGCAGCAGGTGGGGGTCTCCGAGCTAGGTTTGGCCCAAGTGCTGGATGGCGTGCGGGATCGCTGGATTGCAGAGGATCTGCAGGGGTGGCTGGGGCTGCACCGGTTTTATCCGGGGGTGGCGGCCTGGATGCGCCAGCTTCAGGCTGCCGGGGAGCCGCGCCTGGCCATTCTCAGTACCAAAGAGGGGCGGTTTATCCAGCAGCTCTTGGGTCGAGAAGGGATCCAACTGCCACGCCACCGCATTCTGGGCAAGGAGGTGCGCGCCCCCAAGGCCACCACTTTACAGCGGCTACTGGCTGCCGCCCAACTGCCGGCTGAGGAGCTGTGGTTTGTGGAGGATCGCCTGCAAACGCTGCGCCAGGTGCAGAGGGTGCCGGAGCTGGAGCAGGTTCTCTTGTTTTTGGCCGACTGGGGCTACAACCTACCAGAGGAAAGGGAAGAGGCCGCTCGGGATCCCCGTCTCCGCTTGCTCAGCCTGGAACAGCTTTGTCAGCCCTTTGACCGTTGGATTGCTTCTCCTCCCCCGCCGCGCCTTTCGATTAGTCCCGCCAGCTGGGAAGACTTGAGCCAGACTCGGCCCACCCCTGGCCGGAAACGCCCGGAGGCTGGTTTGGCCTCTCTGGTGCTGACCTTGGTGGAGCTGTTGCGGCAGTTGATGGAGGCGCAGGTGGTGCGGCAAATGGAGGCTGAGCGCCTTTCTGCAGAGCAGCTCGAGCGGGCCGGCAGCAGCCTACAGGCCCTGCGGGAGCAAATTCGACACATCTGCAGCCTGTTGGAGATTGACCCGGCGGATTTAAACCTGGATCTCGGAGATCTGGGCACCCTCCTGCCCCGCCAGGGGGACTACTACCCCGGACAACCCCACCGCGAGGGATCCGTGCTGGAACTCTTGGATCGCCTGATCCACACCGGCATCGTCGTCGATGGGGAGATCGACCTGGGGCTGGCGGACTTGGATCTGATCCACGCCCGCCTGAAGTTGGTGCTCACCTCCAGCGCCAAGCTCTACTGAGCCTGTAGATTGAGAGCGCTGATGGAGACGATTGGGAGAAGAGATGCCTGAAGCGGGGAGAGAGACCAGAAATCGCGGTATGCTGGCTGTGGATCCCCTTAATCTCTCTTCATAGTCTTCTCCTATGGATGTCTTTGCCCCAACCGGAAACCTGTATGCCGGTGCCATTTGGCCGGAAGTGGTGGTTACCCTCACCCTCTTGCTCGTCTTGGTGGTGGATTTAATCGGCGGGTCGGCGGCACGCAAAAGTCTTCCGGCCCTCTCCATCTTTGGCTTGATTGGGGCTTTGGTGACCTTGGTGTTGCAGTGGCAGCAGCCCCAGTTGGAGAGCTTCTTGGGCAGCTTTGCGGCGGATCCCATCAGCATTCTCTTCCGTGGCCTGGTGGTGGGGACGGCGGTGCTGACCGTGATGATGGCGGAGCGCTACATCGCCCAGTCGGGAGCCCCCACAGGCGAGTTTTATGTGTTGCTGCTCACGGCCACCTTGGGGGGCATGTTCCTCTCCGGGGCGACGGACTTGATCCTGGTGTTTGTATCTCTGGAAACCCTGGGCATTGCCAGCTACCTGATGGCCGGCTATACCAAGCGGGATCCCCGTTCTTCGGAGGCAGCCCTGAAATATCTCTTGATCGGGGCCAGCAGCACAGCCATTTTTCTCTACGGCATGTCGCTGCTCTACGGCCTTTCGGGTGGGCAAACGAAGCTGGAAGCCATTGCCTCCTCTATGGGGGATGCCGGTTTGGCAGGGATCATCGCTTTGGTGCTCTGCATTGGTGGTATCGGGTTTAAGTTGGCGGCAGTGCCCTTTCACCAGTGGACTCCTGATGTCTACGAGGGATCCCCAACGCCGGTGGTGGCCTTTTTGTCAGTGGGATCCAAAGCAGCAGGCTTTGCCTTGGCGGTGCGCTTTCTGGCCACCGTATTTCCGGCCATGACGGAAGAGTGGCGGGCGGTGCTCTCGGTGCTGGCCATTTTGACCATGGTGCTGGGGAATGTGGTGGCCATTGCCCAAACCCGCCTCAAACGGCTGCTGGCCTATTCTTCCATTGGACAGGCGGGCTTCGTTTTGATTGGCTTGGTGGCGGGCACCGAGGCCGGCTATGCCAGCTTGATCTTTTACTTGATGGTCTATTTGGCCATGAACCTGGGGGCCTTTTTGTGCATCACCCTGTTCAGCCTGAAGACCGGCACCGATGAAATTAGCGAGTACAGCGGCCTCTACCAAAAGGATCCCTTCCTCACCCTTTGCTTGAGCATTTGTCTGCTTTCGTTGGGTGGGTTGCCCCCTCTGGCAGGCTTCTTCGGCAAGTTGTACCTGTTCTGGGCCGGTTGGCAGGCAGGGGCCTATACCCTAGTGTTGGTGGGGTTGGTCACCAGCGTCATCTCCATCTACTACTACGTGCGGGTGGTGAAAACCATCGTGGTGAAAGAGCCGCAAGAGATGTCGGTTTCAGTGCAAAATTACCCTGAGACCAACTGGCAGGCGGAAGGCATGCAGGCTCTGCGGGTGGGCTTGGTGTTCACTTTGGTGGCTACCATCTTTGCCGGGATCCTCTCCAATCCCCTCTTTACCCTCTCCACCCAGGCGGTAGAGCAAAGCCCCTTCTTGGGGTTCCCGACTGCACAGGCATTCATTCCGGAGTCGGCGAGCCTTCAGGTGGCAGTCAAGGGATCCCTGGGTTCCTCTCCTCAAGCTGGCGAAGGCTAGTTTTTGAGATGCTCTCCATCCCGAGGTTTTAAAAAGCGACGCTCGGCAGCGCGCGCTTCAGTTGTGCAGATATGGTCATTTCTCCCTCTGGAAGAAGGGCTGCAGCGCGAAACACCTGGGGAGCGTCTCAACCTAGTCTCAATCTAATTTGAAAGGACTCTAATCCAGAAGAGGGTCTCCCCACCCCAAAGGGATCCGGGATCTCTTCAAGGCCTCCGCATTAGCGCCCACCGATTACAGCAATGTAGTTGGTCACCCATTCGTAGTAGGGCACACATCCCTCACGCGGCCATCAGGGTGCGATCACAGCGCATGATGCCCCAGGGAATCAAATGCCCTCTAAGCTGACGTTGAGAAAGCGGGCAATCTCGGCTGCCTGGTTTTCGATCTCCGTCAGGGGAGGTGGCTGGCCTACGCCGGTGAGGGGGATGTCGCCACGTCCTTTCACCCGCAAGTAGATGGCTCGGCGGGGGTTAAGCCCCTCTCTCAGCTCCACCCGTAAGCTTTGCACATCGGCAAAGTCATACTCCAGGCGGACTTCACGGTTTTTGCCCGGAAAGCCCTGGCGCACCAGCGTTATCTTTTGCGTGCGCCGGTCGAACTCGTTGTAGCCGCCTCCCAAGTTCCAATACAAACTCAGCCACTGGTATAGCCCCGCCAGGGATCCGAGCACCCCGTAAAAGAGCATGGCAATGCCCTGGGGAATAAACACCAGGCTGGCGGGATCGGAAAAGGGGAGCAAATTGCGGTGGAGATAGCTGGAAAGGCCGGCCAAGGTAAAGCCCAGCCCTCCCCCCGTCAGCGCCACCGCCCAAAAGTACACGCTGGGCCGCCGCGACCCAATCACGGTGTAGCGCAGCAGATCGGCAGAACGGATTTCAGGAACAATGGCGGACACAGTTGGGATCCCTGCAGGTTTTCCAAGGCTGGCTTCCCCCATTCTATAGGCTATGGGCGGCAAGGGTTTTCCCCAGCAGAGGGGCGCTCAGGGGACTGGCAAGAGCTAGAGCCGCCTGGGGAATGGGGGCGGAAGTCCTCTGCGCTGTACAGCCCCTCTCCCGAAGGGAGTTAGGGATAGTTTTTATTGTTATGGCTCCTTTTGCTCCTTGTAAGAGCCGTAGCAGGGATCCCTGCTGGGGTTCTGAGGCGTTCTATCTGCTGACAGAGCCCAACAGCATACGCCAATGGGATCCCTCTCACCTCAGGGTTGGGTTTGGCGTGGGGTAACGATCCTGCCCTCCCCTGGGGCAACTTCCGAGGAACGGGGGCGGGCCGGCGCAGAGGGCTCATCAACGGCATTCGAGGGAGAGGCAGGGTTGGGATCCGGCTCGGGAGAAGCCGTCTGCTCCGGTTCTGCGGCAGGGGGAGAAGGCTGAGGCTCAGGGGTTGGGTCTAGCAGGGCTGGCGGCTGGGGTATGGCGTCTTGGGCCGTTCGTTCCCCAAAAGCCGACAGGGCGATGGCGGCTTCCCCGCGGCTAACCGGCTCGAAGGGGTTGAAGGTGCGGATGGGGCCAAAGGTGCGCAGCACGGTGGAGGCATTCTCTAGGCTGCGATCGGCTACCAGAGCAGGAATGGCTTCAGGAGGAATTTGCGCCGCATCGGTGAACCCCCAGCGCTCCTCCAGCTCCGCTCGGGATCCCTTGATCTGGCCGGGAGGTAAGTCCAGAGGCACCTTCATGCGGATCAACTCTGCCCGCGACAGCAGGCTGTTGGGGCGAAACTCTCGATTGGCATCTCCGGCAATTATACCGGCAGCTCCCAGGGCTTGAATGTAGCGAAAGTTGGGATCCTCTTCCGGCACATCCAAAAAGAGGGGGCGTTCCGAGGGGGATCCCAGGCGGATTTGCCGGCTGGGCTCATCGGCGTGGATGGCGTTGTTGGCCAACACCAGCCAACGGGCAAATTCTCCGCGACGAACGCTGCGCTGCGGCTGAAATTCGCTGCTGGAGATATCGGCAAAAACTCCCAACCGATCTAGGTATCCCACCGAACGGGCCACCAGAGATCCGGGCTCCAAGTCTGTAAAGCGGCTGCTGTCCGGGCTGGGCAGGGGTGAGGAAGGGGTGGGAGCAGGGGGAGCGGAGATAGAGGGCGGGATGGATCCCGGCGAAGGTTGAGGCGAGGGAGATGCCAGCGGCTCAGGTTGGGCTGTGGGCAGACCTACTGGGCGTACAGCGCGCTCCAGCCGTTCTCCCCACTCGGTTCCCTGACAGGCCGACAACAGCCAGAGCAGCGGAATAAGGCTGCCGAGCTTGAGCCAGGGGCCAGGCCGCATAGGTTTAGACTGATGATGCACCGCTCTACCTTTCTCTATTGGTCTCTATTGGGCCCATTTGCGGCTGAACTCCTCCAGCACGTCCAGCAGGTTAAGCAGGCTTTGCATCGGCAGGAGATCGGCCAGGGGCAATTCTTTGCGCCCACCCCCCACTTTCACCGGGATCCCTTGCAAGATCTCTGTGACGGCGTCCTCATCCACCTTGCCTGCCATCACCTGGGGTGCCAGTCGCTCCGCCAAAAGGGTATGCAGGTGGGCATCGCGCAGGTAAAGATGCCAGCGGGCCACATCGATGTAAACTTCTTTACCAATGGCAGCAGCTAATTGCTCAATGTCTGGGTTGCTGGGCACTTTGGCCATCGCTCAGCTCCGTTGGGGGTTGCGTCTGCCCTTGCTCAATCATAGCCTGAACCCAAGGGATCCTCAGGGAGAGCTGGCAGCCGAGCGGTCGGGTAGAGGTAGGGCGAAGTTCTCTTGCAACTGCCGCAGCATCAACAGGTGCTCTAGGGCCAAGCGATCCCGTTCTGTCCGCAGCCGGCTCAGTTGGGCCTGAATTTGACGAATATCGGCCTCATCGGAGTCCCAGCTTTGCAAGAGGCGGTAGAGGCGCTCTTGTTGGTCGGCAATTTGCCGGTTTAGGCGGGCTAGGCGGCGGCTGAACTCCACATCCATTTCCTCTGCCAGCTCGGAATCCGGCAGCAGGGCCAGGCGATCCCAATGGATGCCCAGGTCGGCCAAGCTTGGCGGGGGCGGATCCAACTCCTTGAGAAGGGGGAAGTCCGGAAAGGGCGATAGCTCCGTCTTGGGAGGGGCCCATTGGTTTTGATCGGGGGCAGGGGTGAGACGGGATCCGGGTGAAGGCAGGTTTGTGGGCTGGGGGGCAGGCTCCTGTCCACTGGGAGAGGAGTGCAACTGCTTCGGACTCCGTCCCGCCGGCGCGGACGGCGTTGCCAGATGGCTACTGCTGGGATCTGCCTGGGCCGACAGGGATCCCAGACTGCATAGCCAAAGGCAGACTCCTAGCCCACAAGCCCAGCGAACTGCTTTTTCCACCCTGCGCTCCTCAGTCTTTCTCAAGCCTGCTCAGGTCATTCCCAGCCCACCAAGGACTCCGTCCCGTTGATGCGAACGGCTCCGGTTCCGTTGGCGGAGCGAGATCCACGGTCGGGCATTGCCTCAAACAAAATCGAGTAGGCATCTTGTTTTTGCCCCGCCTCGAAAAGATAGCGTTGGGCAACACGAGCAGAGGCAGGCACGATGGCCACGCGCACCGGCGGATCTTCCAGCGATACCAAAGGCTGGGGATGAGACCAACGCCATCCCACCCAGCCCGCCCCTGCCAAGGCCACTACAGCCGCTGCCACCCGTCCCCAAGGGGTGCCCTTACGTTGCCGCCAGCCCAGGTCGAGCATTGGCCGCCGATCCAGCTCAGCGAACACACGGCTGATCAACAGCTCCGTCTGGGTGGAGTTCAAGGTTGGGGCCTTGAGATTGGCCAAACCGGCCTGTAAAGCTGCCAGTTGGCTGTACAGTTGCCGCGCCTGAGGATCGCTGGCCAGCCAATCTTCCACCTGCCGCGCTTCCTGGGACGACAATTCCCCATCCAAGTAGGCGCTCAACTGTTCAAAGCGCTCATCCACCACCGGCAGCTCTTGCTGGGGATCCCTGGGGTCGGGGTTGGGGTTGCCGCGAACCATGGTCATTCACCATTAAGGTAGGGTTTTAGGGTGGATTGTAGGCGGGCGCGGGCGCGGGCAATGCGAGACTTAACAGTGCCCAAAGACACCCCTGTGATCTCGGCAATTTCCTCATAAGCCATTCCCTGAATTTCCCGCAGCAGGATTGTCTGGCGAAAGGCCTGCGGCAAGTCGCGGACGGCTTGGTGCAATCGCTCGTAGAACTCGCAGGTGGCGAGGTGCTCATGGGGACTGGGGCTCTCGCTGGGCAGCTCCCATTCCATCTCGCTATCCCGCATCTGAATCGGCGCATCCAGAGAAAGGGGCTGCTGCTGTCGTTTGCGCTTGCGCAGCTCGTCGTAAAACAGGTTGGTGGCGATCCGCCCCAGCCAGCTGCGAAATTTTGCCGGCTCCTGTAGGCGTTTCAGGTGGCGGTAGGCCCGGATCCAAACTTCCTGGGCCAAGTCATGCCGGTCCTGCCAGTCCGGGGCAAGATGATAGAGCACCTTGTCCACATGGGCCTGATGGCGACGCATCAACTCGGCAAAAGCCTCCCGATGGGGCTGGGATCCCTGCTGACAGATCAGCACCAGATCCACATCAGCGAGCTTTTCGGGCCGCACAGGCACGTTCTTCACCAAGACCGACCAGCGCTGGCCACTGATGTCGCTGAGGGCAGCATCCATAGGCATCCATAAGTTCTAACAACAACAGCGGAGGGATCCCCTCCCAGACAGAACCTCTGTTGCCCAGACGAAATGGCAGAGTTTGGGTTCCCCCTACCCTCAACCGCAGGGTAGCTCTAGAGGCTCTGAGGGCCATACCGGCAAGACTCCACAGCAAGACCACCTCCTCACTAGATCTTGGCGCACATGGCGGGGTGGTGGATTGCAGGATAGCTCTTGAGTTGGTAACTGGGCTACAGTGGGCTTGCGGTATGGTGAAACGTCCGACCCGCCATGGCTTCCGATGCTCCTGTTGCCCTTCTCTCCGAGCTCAAGGCGGTGCCAATGTTGGCCGAACTTTCGGCGACGTCCTTGCAATGGTTGGGATCCCAGGTCAAGCTGCGGGATATCCCGGCGGGACAGGCCCTCTTCATGCAAGATGCCTGGGGCAGCGTAGTTTATCTGATCCTCGCCGGCTGGGCTAAGGTGCGGCGGGCTTTGCGGGCGCAAGACAGCACCAAAACCCTTGCCTTGCTGGGGCCGGGCGCTTGGGTGGGGGAAATGGCGGTACTGGACGAAGCTCCCCGCTCGCGAGATGTGCTGGCCCTAACCCCGCTGCGGGTGGCCGGGATCCCGGCGGCAACCTTCAAAGCGCTGATGTTGCGGGAGCCGCAACTGTGTTACCAGCTGGCCTGCAGCCTCTCCCGTCGCCTGCGCCTGGCCAACTTGCAGGCGGATCTTGACCAGCAGAGCCCCCCGCTGCGAGTGGTGCATACGCTGGTGCAACTGGCGGAAGCTTTTGGCGAGAAGACCCCCCAGGGGATGCGCATTGTCTACCCTCCCCCCCAGGATTTGGCCGATATCAGCCAAGTTAGCCGGGAGACAGCCCTGGCGGTACTGAGCCGTCTGCAGCAGCAGGGGGTTATTCAGCCGCTGCCGGAGCAACAGTCTTTGCTGCTGATCCGGTACGCCAAACTGCTGGAGGCCACCCGTCTGCTCTAGATATTCCCTCATAGACCTTTTCACTTTCAAAGAAGAGCTGGTTAGCTGGAACGGGTGGGGGCAAGGTGGCGATTCTCAGCGCAGGGATCCCTTTTACCGGGGAAAAGGACTACAGTTAAGTCGATGCGGGTCAGTTGTCCAAGGACTCCGTCCCGCTGGCACGAATCGGAGAGCGCGGACAAAAACCATGACGGTGCGGGTGCCCCTCGACTACTATCGGGTTTTGATGCTGTCGGCACGAGCAGATGAGCATCAGATTGAACAGGCATACCGGGAGCGGATCGATCTCAAGCCGGGCGAGCGCTCCTGGCTGTCGGGGTTCTCGCCACAGGCTGTGGAAGCTCGCGCCCAGATGATCCAAGAGGCGGCTTCTGTGCTGCTGAACCCTGAGGCACGACGAAACTACGATGAACACCTCATGCCAACGGATCCCACCTTGACGGTGGAGGAGGCGCACCTACCGGGAGTGCTGTGCTTGTATTGCGAAGCTGGAGAGTACCAGGCTGCGTTGGACTTGGCTCAACACCTGTTGGAGCAGGGCCACCCTGCTCGTTCCGATGCCATTTTGGCGCGGGCCATCGCTCGTCTGGAACTGGGTCGAGAAGCCTGGCAACAGGGATCCTACGAAGAGGCCGCGCGTTCTTTACAGGCGGGCTTGGCGGAGCTGGAGGAGTGCCAGGCCTTTCCGCAGATGCAAGCGGAGATCCGCATCGATTTGGGCAAGCTGCGTCCCTATCGCATTTTGCAACTCCTCAGCCAAAGTGCTCCCGCCCAAGCTGGAAGACACACCGCTGATGGGAACGGGGAGCGGCAGCAGGGACTGGCTCTCCTCAAAGCCATGCTGAACGAACGGGGCGGCATCGAGGGGGTGGGGCAGGATGGCTCTGGCCTCAGCACCGAAGATTTCCTGCGCTTTATCCAACGGGTACGTCGCCACCTCACCCTCAAAGAACAGCAAGAGCTGTTCGAGCAGGAGGCTGAGCGTCCCTCGATGGTAGCCGCCTACCTGGCCGTGCAGGTGTTGCTGGCGGCAGGTTATCTGGAAAACCGCCCGGCCCTGGTGCGGCGTGCTCGCGGCTACCTGGCTCGTCTGGCGCAGCGGCAGGATGTGCATCTGGAGCAGGCCATCTGTAGTCTGTTGCTGGGGCAGACCGAAGAGGCGCTCGCCCATCTGCGCTCCACCCAAGAAGTAGAGGCCTTGCAGTTTATCGAAGAACACTCCGCCGGTTCTCCCGACCATCTGCCGGGTCTGTGCCGCTTCACAGAAAAATGGTTTCAGGAGGAGGTGTTCCCGGAATTTCGCGGTCTGGAAGCCACCCAAGCGACGTTGCAAGCCTACTTCGACAACCCCCAAGTGCAAGCTTACCTGGACGAAATGCCCAGCCGCGAGGATCCGCCGGCGGGGATGCTTTCTCCCAGTGCTCCGCACCGCTGTCGCGAACAAGCCCCCCATCCCCCACCTCATTTGCCTGCCGTGGTGGGTGGCGTGCGCCCCCCTAATCCAACCCAAGAATTGCAGCGCCCCCCCACCCCTTGGCAACGGGGAGGAGTGATGCCCCCGCCAGAACCCCCGCGCCTCTCGGATTTGCCCTCCTACCGGAGCACCCCCAAGGCGGGCGTCTCTGCTCTTGCGGATGAGAGTTCTAGTGCTCCGCACCGCTGTCGCGAACGCGCCCAAGACCGTTCCCCTCAGCGGGAGGGAGCTGGCGTGAGCGGAATGCAGGAAGTGGAACGTTACCGCCGCAGCCGCTTGGGATCCCGTAAGCGTCCTGCCCTTCCCGCCGTGGGCTCCGCACCGCTGACGCGAGTGGCCGGGGTAGTTGGTGTGGGCATTCTCTCCCTGCTGGTCATCTGGCAAATGTTGCGGGGCCTGTTCACGCCGCCGCCGGCACCACCGCTGGAGCAACCCCAGGTGCAAATTGAGCAGCCGCCGGTTGACATATCGCTACGCGACGCCTCCGCGAACGACAATCCCGGCCAGACAGAACCCGCTCCCCCGCCTGAGCTAACTGGCCCTCTGGCGGAGTGGCAAGGAGTACAACAGGTGCGGGTGATCTCCAACGATGGCCTCAACATTCGCCAGCAACCCAGCCTGACAGGAGCCATTGTCGGGACAGCCCCACGCCAAGCCCTGCTGCGGGTGGTAGAGGTGCAGGCCGGTGAGGGACAAGTGCCCGTCTGGCTGCGCATCGAGCGAGATGGGGCTCCGGGGGGATGGGTCGCTGCCCAGTCGGGCTCTACCCGTCTGGTGGAACGGCCCTAGCTCTCCCTTGCTGCCAGCTGTTATTGCTCCGCAACGCTGCTGCGACCGCGCTACGGGGACGGAGTTCTCGGTCCCGCCCTTTTAAGGGGTATAGTCTGCTTCCTTCTCAACTGTTGTGGATATTCTGCGCAATGCCCCGCTGGGGATTTATCTGGAAGAGCCTCGCACCTGGCTACATTGCCTGGATCCGCGGGTTAAGCTGGCCTGGCTGCTCAGCTTTCTCCTCAGCCCCATTTTGGCCGGCAATGGTTGGCGCTTGGCCGTGGTGGTGGCTCTTCTGCTGCTAACTGTGGCGGCCCGTCTGCCGCGCCGGGTTTGGTCGGGCCAACTCTCCCTGGTGCTGGCCCTGAGCCTGCTCACCTTTGGGATCACCAGCTTGGCGCCGGATGGATTGGGGGTTTTTCCCCAACCGCAACGGCAGGATATGCAGGTGGTGGGCTATGGGCTGACCGGGATCCCCGCTGTTCCCGTTAGCGGTGCAGGGCACTTCGACTTGGCCGTAGAACAGGGATCCCCAGACCGTGCCTGGCGGGCGCAAACCCGTGCCTGGCAAACTCCTTATCGCTACCGCCTGGTTCAGTTTTCCCTATTGGGACGAACCTTTCAGGTCTCCCGCCGTTCTCTATCGGTGGCGCTGCGGCTGGGCACCCTCATTTTTACGTTGCTCTACGCCACCCATTTGTTTTTGTTGACCACGGCCCCCGAAGAAATTGCCGAGGGGATCGGCCAATGGTTGCAGCCTCTCAAGCGTTGGAGATGGCCGATTGCCGAAGTAATTCTCACCCTCACCTTGGCGCTGCGCTTTCTGCCTTTGGTGATGGAAGAGGTGCAAAACTTGGCGCGGGCGGTGCGAACTCGGGATGTGCGCTGGGGATCCCTGAGTTTCCGGGGCGGGATGCAAACCCTGCTGGCCTTGGTGGAGCGCTTTTTTGAAAACTTGCTCCTGCGTGCCGAACAGACGGCTATGGCAATGCAGGCCCGTGGGCTGACCGGCCCAGACCATCCCCTGCGCTGGCACCGCCTACAACTGCGGCGGCTGGATCGCGGCCTACTGGCTCTACTGCCCCTGTTTTGGCTGCTCAGAACCTTGTCCCCCTAAGGTGACCGGCAACACAGCTTTTTCCTACCCAGGGGGATGGGGCTCGTCGCTGCCCATCGGCAGGAGCAGCCGAGAGACACAACGCCCATCGGAAGAGAGGTAAAAGGAGAGCTGGCCCCCCATCCGCTGCACCACCCGTTGACACAGGCTGAGTTCCAGACCAGGACTTACCGATAGAGGCGACTTGAGCAGAGGATCCGCGTAGATCACCTGGTTCGGATCCAACTGAAGGGCGGCCATCAGGTGAGGGTCGAAGCTGCCCTGATCCACCACCAGCAGCTCTGCATAGCCAAAGGGCTCCGCATCGCTATCGCGAACGCTGGCTTGGCTCCACAGATCCAGCCGCCCCCCTTCCGGGCTGCGCAAAATAGCGGCTGTCAACACCTCCCAGAGCACCATCTCCAGTCGTTCGGGATCCCCCTGGATGGTAAGGCTCATGTCCCCATGGGCCCGCGGCCATAACTTGCGTTTTTGGGTCAGGGCCTCCACTCGGCGTAGGCTTTTGCGCACCAAGGTTGCCAAGGGCACCGACCGCGACTGCGGCTGCACCTGCCAAGTTTCCGACTGCAACAACGGCCTTGTGGAGACGGTCAGATCCCGCAGACCTCTGCCAATTTCCACTACTTTTTGCCAGCGGGTGGCTTCGTCTCCGGGGATCTCCGGCACCTGACCCAGGCGGTGCAGGCTGTCCAGAAGGGCATTCTGCATATCCAGCAGGCGGCGGTGCTTGTACCAGTTCAACTCCCTGAGCACCTCCTGCTGCTCTTGCAAAGTTTGCATCCAGAGCAAGCGCCGCAGCGTCCAGCCGCAGGTCTGGGCGATCAGCATCACAGCCGCCCGCTCGTCGGGATCCCAAACCTTGCCCGCTTCTGCCCCCAAGATCAAAACTCCCAAAGCTCCCGCCTGCGAGGAGTTTGTCTCCCCCAGCGCCACCAGCAGCCAGGATCCCAGGCCGGCAGCAAAGTGCTCCGCACCGCTGACGCGACTGAGCCAAGTGCGGCTGGCAGGGGGGATCTGCTCCTGGGTGAGCGGCAGAGGTTCTGCCGACTGCAGCGCGTAGGCCAGTAGGGGATCTTGCAGGTCGATCTCGGTGGAGCCGGTCCCTGTCCCGGCAGCGGTAGTAAAAGGCCCCTGGAGCTGAGCCCGGCTTTCCCCCGGCTGCCAACTGACCACCAGCGCCAGAGGGATCCCCAGCAATTGGGCCGTCTGTCGAGTGGTAGTGGTGTACAGATCTGACAAGGTGGCCGAGTTTTGCAAGGTTGAACAAGTGGCGATCAGGCCCTTGAGCAATTGCTCTTGTCGTTGCCGGCGTTGTTCTGACCGAATTTGCCGCAGGATCACCCCCACCTGTTGGGCGATCCCCCGCAGCAGTTGCCGCTCTTCCCGGCTCCAGGTCCGTAGCTGGGGATGCAACACCAAGAGCAGCCCTTCCACAGGTGTGGTGGCGGTACCGCCGACCCCGGTGTGGGTCAGCATCAAGGAACGAACCCCTGCCAGTTCCTGCCGCCAAGAGAGCAGGCGCAGATCTTGGTCGTAGTTTTCTGCCACGACCACCTCGCTGCGCATGAGATCCTGCCAGTCCTGGTCGCTCAGAGGGCTGAGCTGCTGTGGCAAAGTCTGCTTGCCTTCCCTGCGGTACTCGTAGAAGAGGCGGGGGATGGGGCTGTCGGGATCCACCGTCAACACGGCCACTGCACCGACTTTCAGGCGCTGGGCCAGGCCGACAACGGCTTGCTGGAGAGCCTGTTGCAGCTCCGCCGGGTTGTAAAGCGAGCGGCCCACCTGTTGCACAAACTCTTGGTCATCGGCCAACTGGCGAATGCGGCGATCCAGATTTTCTAGGGGGGCAGCCAAGGCCAACCCATTGGCGGCAGCGGCCACCAACTGTCGCTCAGCGGCTTGCCAGGTACGGGGCACATCGGATTGCACCCAGATAAACCCCAGCAGATCCTTCTCCAGCAAAATCGGGGCTGCCAAAACAGCCTGGGCTCGCAACTGCTGCATCAGCTTGGGGGGAACCTCAGAGCGAGTCGTCCCTGTGCCGCCCACCACCACCTGGCCATCGGCGAGGGTGTAGTACATGTCCCCCAATTCCCGCAGCGAAAGGCTGACCTCTCCTGTCGGCCCTGCTCCGACTTTAGCCCCTTTGGGAACAGGGGGCTGAGAGGACTCCGTCCCCCCGCTGTTGCCAACAGCTTTGGGGGCGCTTCCATGGGGAACGAACTGACCCTGGCTGCGCTCGTGCCAATACACCTGAATGTGGACAGCGCCCAGAAAAGACTGTAACTCCTGCCTCACCAGGCTGACCCGTTCCTGCAGGGATCCCACCTGGCGCATCGCCGTTCCCAACCTCAGGAGCGGATCCTCAAGGCGCTTTTCGGTCTGCTGTTGCCAAGCGTTTTCCAACTCTTGCAGAGAAGCTGCCAACTGCCCCAGCAAAATCCCCAGGAGAGCCTTTTCGTCCTCACGGGTGGTAACCCCCCACATTTGGGATCCCAGCATCAGGATCCCCAAACAGCGCCGCCGTCCTACTGCCGTTCGCGACAGCGGGCCGTAGGCCGAGAAGGGATAAATGAAACAGCCCTGGATCCCGCCCAGTCGCCTGGCCTCCCGCTGCCAAATGCCCATGCGCGGTTCCTGAGAGAGGTCGGGCAGGCTGATCGGTCGCTGCTCGATCACCACCTGCTCCAGGATCTCCCCCGGCTGTAGAGGATGCACCGCCCGCAGTAGGGTTTGATCCTCAAGAAGGGTCACTCCCCCCTGACCCACCAACTGGTGATTTGGATAGTCGTAAAAGGCCAGCCAGATCAGCGGCGCCCCAAACGCCGCCTTGACATACTCCAGCGTGAGCTGAACGAGGGTGTTGGCATCGCTCTGCTCCCGCATCTGCTGCAAGGTTGCTTGCAGGGCCACCAGGGGAGATATTGGCCCAGCTCTATCGGAATGAGGGGGAACAGACTGAACCATACCTGTGTGGAGCTATTCTGCGGGTTCCTCTGCAAGTCAATGCCCTCTCAGCCAGATCTCCGTCGGATCTGAGCCTTATTTGTTGCTGGGCAACGCTGAGGCAACAGGTGAGAAGAAGAGAGCCCGGACTTGTTGCTGTTTGGAACAACTTTGGCATACTCTCCGCCCCAAGGGGCAGGGATTCTCGACGTCGGGCGTTCGCCCCATCCTCGACGCAGTGAAAGATTTGGTTTTCATCTCTCACCCAGCCCCAGTGTAGTCTGTCTGCAGCCGTCCTTCATGGCTTCCTAACTTCCCTGGGGTTGGTCGCGGAACGCTTGGAGAGTGTCTCAATCTAGTTTGGAATGACTGTAATTTCAGGAAGGCTTCACCACTGGGATCCCTCGCAGCTTGTGAGTATGGGTCACCAAGCTCTGGACAAAGTGTTGAAAGCGCTGTTTTAGCTTCTCATCTTTGAGATTGCCTTGCTCGTCAAAAGCGCTCCAAGCCCGACCGATGGCGATTTGCTCTGGGATCACCCAGCCATGCACCCAACGCACAATCAAGCGCATCTGGTTCAGGGTATTGCTGTTGCTCTCGCCGCCCAAAACGCTGATTAACCCAAAGACCTTACCCTCCAGTTGCTCAAAACTCAACAGATCCAGTGCATTTTTCAGGCTGCCGCTGATGCCGCCGTGGTACTCCGGGCTGGCTAGGATGATCCCATCCGCCCGCTTCATGGTTGCTCGTAGGACTGCCACATCGGGATAATCCGCATAGGACTCCGAGCCATCCACAAAGGGCAACTTCATCTGCCGCAGATCGAGGATGTGCAGCGGGGTCCCCAACTTCTCAAACTCGCGCCGCGCCACCTCCAGCGCCTGGTACGTCAGGGAATTGGGCCGCAAGCTGCCCCCGATTGCCACGAAACGAGCCGCAGAGGTTTCAGCCATGGTGGTTTGAGGATTGCCAGTGAGGGCTTGTAGAGGAGACATGGGCCGGACTCCCGAGCAGACATCAGTTACGTTGCAAACAATCATAACTCATACCAACTTCGAGTTGTAAAGATTTCCTTAACTTTTCTGCTCCGCAACGCTAACACGTTTGCCGAAGGGTCGCGTAGCGATAGCAGCCGGATTCCTATCCAGAACTGGGGATCTGGATACCCTTTAGCAAAGGGATCCGGGGCCAACGGATCACCTGCAGCAGGTTGGAAAAATCATCCCGCCAGACGGGATCCCCGGCCTGGGGCAAAAGGGGCTGCCAGGGATCCAGTTCCTGCAGGACTCCAGAGTTTTGGGCCAAAGGGCTCCGCCCTGCTGAGGCGGTCGTCGAAGCGTCGCGCGGCGATAACAGCACCCAGTGGGAAGGGGCCAGCCCCGCCTGGCGTTGCTCAGGGGAGAGATCCCGGTGGTCTTGGTGCCAAGCGTGAAGCTGCAGGGATCCGGCCAGGCCAGCCAACAGCGGGGCCAGGTCGAGGTGGCGGTTGGTGATGTTGAAGAGCAGCCAGCCGTGGGGCTTGAGCTTGCTGAGGTAGAGGGCCAAAGCCTCTTGCGTGAGCAAATGCACCGGCACTGCGTCAGAGCTGAAGGCGTCCATCACCATCAGGTCATAGCTGCCCTCTGGGATCCCCTTGAGGCTGAGCCGGGCATCACCGAGGATGACCTGCACCCGCGCCCGCGTCTGGGCCCACCGGAGATAGGAAAAATAGCGCCCCGCCCAATCGGCCACGGTGGGATCCAACTCGAAAAACGTCCACTCATCCCCTGGCTCGGCATAGGCGGCCAACGTGCCGATCCCCAGCCCCAATACGGCAATGGCGGGCATGGGAGCCACAGCCTGGGCTCTAAACGCCGCAAACACCTGCCCAACGGGCCCAGGCCGAGCGAAATAGGTCAGCGGCTCCAGCGCTTTTTCCGGGTCCAAGTTTTGGCTGCCGTGTAGGGTGGTGCCGTGCAGAAGGCCACGAAAGGATCCCTGCTCAGTCCGGTACTCCACGATCCGGTTGAGGCCGAAGGCGCTGCGCTCGCTGTGGATCACCTGCAGTCCCGGCTGCAGCCAGGGTTGCCCCAGCAGCACAACCAACCCCGCCATTGCTCCCACCCAACCGACCTTGGCCTGCCAGCCAGGGGCTCCGCTCTGCTGCTGTGAACGGCTCTCCCCTGACACCAACAGCGCCAGCACCGCCCAGCCCAACGCCAAACCCACCCCAGCGCCCACCTGCAGCAACGCCTGCGGTCGAAAGTGCAACAGCAGCAAGGGCAGGAGCAGCCCCAGCCCCAGCCAAAGGCCCACCCGCCCCCCCTGAGCCCCCAGCACTGCCAGCGACATCCCCAGCAACAGGGGATATTCCAGCACTGTCTCAAACACCTGCGGTGCCAAGAGGGCAGAGAACATTCCCCCTAAGCTCCCCCCCAAAGCCAGCCACAGGTAAAACTGCGTCAACTGCTCCACCGGCGGGCGACGGCAAGCCAACCGGCTGTGGCAGCCCCAGCTCACCAGCCCAAAGGTGGTCAGATGCAGCGGCAAAAGCAAAAAAACCGGCCTCACCCAGCCCAAGACCTGTGTCCCCACCGCCCCGCAGGCCAGAAGAGCTGTCGTTCCCAAAATCCCCTTATTGGGGTGGATCCCCCCGAAAGCCAGCATGAATGTCAGCAGATAGATCCCCAGGGGGATGGCCCACAACAGGGACACCGCCGCCACGTCGGTGGTCAACAGAGTGGTGACCGCCACCAACAGGCCCGCCGGCAAAAAAGCCAGCCCCGCCCAGCGCCAACGCTCTCGCCAGGAAACAGCCCAATTCCCCAGAGCAGCGCTGGATCCCTGGGAATCCGCCCCACGTTCTTGTGGCTCGGCAACGCCGTTGCAACTGAGCAGCAGACCCACCCCGCTCAGCAGCACCAGGGCTGCCACCAGCGCGTAGGATCCCGTCCACAAGAGAGTTTGCCAAGCCAAAGACAGACGAGGCTCCAACACCAGCGGGTACCCCAGCAGCCCGCCCAAGCTGCCGGCATTGCTGGCCACATAGAGAAAATAGGGATCCAAAGCCTCCCGTTGCCCCGCGACCCCTCTTGCCGCCAACCCCCGTTGCAGCAACGGCGTCGTCGCCGACAGGAGAAACAGCGGCACCCCAGCTCCCAAAGTCAAGTTTGCCAACAGAGCGAGAGGGGGCCACCATCCTTCCGGTTGGCCGGGGATCCCCAGCTGAAAGGGCAGAAGCCTCAGCCCGACCAGCAGCAAGATCCCGTGGATCAGCACCCCCATCCTGGGATTGAGCCCGCGCCCCAGCCGGTCTGCCCACAGGTAGCCCAGCAGCAGGGTGGCCTGAAAAAAGGCCAGGCAGGTATTCCACACCAGGGGGGATCCCCCCCACAGCGGCAGCAGCAACTTGCCCACCAACAACTGTCCCCAGAAGAGGCAAAAAGCGCTACCAAACAAGCTGAGGCCAACTAGCCAAACCAAAGCCGACCTACCGCAAAACCCTCAACTGCCAGTATTCCCCACTTTCTCCCGGAAGCTTGAGATGGGATGTTGTAGCCGCTTGGTGGTGCCCCTTGGGATCACCCAACTCAGAGGAAGGCCGATCCTTGTTCCTCGATTCAAGTGCGCCAACGGGTGGAAGGGGGCCACCCTCCGCCAGTACTCTCAGTTGCCCCGATCACAAGGACTTTGTCCCGCTGTCGCGAACGGTTAGGATCGCAACGCTGACTCAAACCTACACTGCACCCCCATGTTGCCATGCAGCGCCAACGCGAACACAGAGCATCGCTGGCTCTGGCGTGACCAGCCCATTCGCTACCAACAGTCGGGATCCACAGGCCCAGCCGTGTTGCTCATCCATGGCTTTGGGGCCAGCAGCGACCATTGGCGGAAAAATTTGCCGGAGCTGGGGCAGCACTGTCAGGTGTATGCGGTCGATTTGTTGGGGTTTGGGGGATCCGCCAAGCCCCTGCCGGGATCCCCTTTGCCCTACACCTTTGAGACCTGGGGATCCCTGGTGGCCGATTTTGTGCGGGAGGTGATGGGCCAGCCGGCCTACCTGGTGGGCAACTCGATTGGGGGCATCGTGGCTTTGCAGGCGGCGGTTCTGGATCCAGCCCAGGTTTTAGGGGTAGCGATGTTGGATCCCTCGCTGCGGCTATTGCACGAGCGGAAACGGGGCCAGGTCTCCTGGCTGCGCCGCCAGTTTACCCCTTTGCTGCAATCCCTGCTGGGGTGGCCCCCCTTTGGTCGTTTCTTCTTTGCTCAGGTGGCCCAGGCTAGGGCCATTCGCAATATCCTCCTCCAAGCCTACGGGCGCAAAGAAGCGGTTACCGAGGAGCTGATCCAGCTTTTGCTCAAACCCGCTTTGGAGCCGGGGGCGGCAGAGGTCTTTTTGGCCTTTGTGCGCTACTCTCAGGGGCCTTTGGCTGAAGATCTCTTGCCTCAGCTCACCTGTCCCGTCTTGATCTTGTGGGGGGAAGCGGATCCCTGGGAACCCATTGCTCTGGGGCGGGCCCTGGCAGAGTTTCCTTGCGTGGTGGGGTTCATCCCGTTGCCGGGGGTTGGCCATTGCCCCCAGGATGAAGCCCCCGAGCTGGTCAACCCGCTGCTGTTGGACTGGATCCGGGATCCCACCCGAAAACCTGAGAAAGGACTCCATTCTCTCCCCCCAGAAGAGGGGAGCTAAGAAGCGGCGCAGCAAGAGCTTCCCTGGGCTCAAGGATGGCGCGGGCTGCCCTTGGAATTCTCATAATCTACGCCCGACCAAGGTGCTCCAGTTGATCCAGGTTGGGGCCGCTCAGCCGGAATGCCTGGCCAAACCCCTGGATGAAGCTACCAGTTTTGGGGATGATCTGACAGAAGTGAAAATCCGCCAAACTTAGGATCATCTCGGCAATCTCGTACTTGGCGCGGTAGAGGGCTTCAAACCCCTGCGCCTGCGCCTCCTCGCGACTGAGAAACTGGGCTTCTCCGCTCACCATCACCCGCGGCAGGGCGTGGTTACTGCGGGGATCCCCTGGCGTAGGCGGCTCGTGGATGAGTAGCGCGGCCCGGGGATCCGCCCGCAAAGCCTGGGTGTGGGCAGAAAGATCGCTGATGACAATGGCAAAGCGCAAGGGATCCCGCTGCACCACAAAAGGCACCAACGACACCGCCGGGGATCCCTGCTCCAGCACCGCCAAGCTGGCCACCGGCTGGCCATCCAGCAGCATATTTAACTGTTCCAGCACCGACATGGTTGTCCTCCAGTCCCCTTGCTATTATCAGCTCCCCTGTACTGGGACAAGAGCCACAACCCTGCTTACAGGCTGTTCCTGGCCTGGTTGAACTCTGCCCGGCAGCTCGGAACATTGGGCGTCAACAACGTTGTAAATAAAACTTTACAATCCTATGCAAAGCGAGCTACGCTGGTGAAGAAAGCACAAGGAGAACCCTATGACCCGATATCGCTCCGTTGTCGTCGAAGAAGGTGGTCGGCTGAACAACTACGCCATCGAGCCGGAAATGTATGTGGACAGCACCCCCCGCGTGGGCTTCACCGAATATGCAGAGCGCTTGAACGGGCGTTTGGCAATGATCGGCTTTGTTGCCCTGATCCTGTTTGAAGCTCTGTCCGGTACCACCCTGCTCGGCTGGCTGCAATCCCTGGGCCGATAAGCCAAAGAACGCTTCCTAGGAAGAGGGCTGTCTCTAATCGCCGATTGACTGTTCGCGATAGTGGAACGGAGTCCTCACTTTGCTGCACAGTTCTCTACAACCTGATGTGCAAACGCTAGGCAGTTGTGCGAGTGTGCAGAGAGCGGGTGGTTAGGTTTATGTTTCTAGACCCCAGCTACCGTTTGAAATGTACCCCAAGCTCTGGGGGAAGTGACATACTCCCATCACTGACCCTACGGGTACAGTGTGGGCTTCTCGCTTCATTGGGGAGCCTACGCAAGAACCCTCTGCGAGCAGACACGGGATGTCCCACCGCGTAGCTGCACCAGATTCCGGCAAAAGCCGTTTTGTGCAACTACTCTCACCATACACCATGTGGGGGTATCTGTATCCCGACACTGACGCTACGGGTACAGTGCGGGGCTTAGCTACCCCCACACCCCGACAAGCTAACGCCTGTGGAGACTCCTCTGGCGGGGTGGTAGGTCTAAAACCTACCGCTAGTCAAGGGTTGCTGAAGCAGGAAGAAAGCAACAGCGCTGAGCAAAAATCTGTTCTGTTCAGTGCTGTGTAGGTCTTTCAGAGCGGCATCTCCCAGTGCAGCTCGACATGGGTATGGCCTTCTGGGGTGCGGGTGCGATGCCAGGATCCCTTGGGTAGATAGCGGGCGATGGTGTTCATGGCCTTGCTGCCGTAGCCGCCGCTGAGGCCGGGAGCGTACTCGATACCATCGTTGACCACGGAAAGGCAGCAGTGGCGCTCCGTTTGGGCCAGCGACACTCTGACAAAGGAAGCATTGCCTTTGGGGGGTTGCACGTGGGCGATGACATTGCCGATGGCCTCTCGCAAGAAGCGCAAGATGTCTTCTCGCTGATCAAACCACTCACCGGTGTTGGGCTCCTGCAGCGGTTGCAGTTGCCGCTCTACAGATAGCGTTAGGCTGCCCGCTTGGATCAGCTCGTCCAGATAGATCTCGATGCCGCGATGCAACCCCTCTCGCAAGCTGGGGGAGATGCGCAGCTTGGCGGCTAGGGTGCGCACATCGTTGAGCTGATTCCGGATCCCGCGTCCGATCCTCTCCAGTTGCTCGAGCAGGTGGTCGTAGACGGTGGGATCGGGAGCTTTTCCCTGGTGCTGCTGCCATTGCAAGCTCTCCAAGTTGTCCATCACCACCTTCAGCTCCTGCAGCTCGCGATCGTGAATGTCGGTGGCTACTCGGTAGAGCAGCTTGCGAGCCTGGTCAATGGCAGCCTCCTGTTCGGCTCGGCGCAGGCGCTCCAGTTCCTGTTGCTGGGCCAAGAGCCGTTCTTGATTCTCCACAATGACCAAAGTGAGCAGCAGGCTTACCCCCGTTAGCCCACTGGCCAAGGCTGGCAAGACGAGAGGCCAAACCCAACGCCACAGCAGAAACTGGGCCACAGCCAACCCTTCGTAAACGGCAAGCCCCACCACAGGCCGCAGGAGAAACTGCTGTTGCTTCCAGCCCCAAGGGCTCAAAAGTGCTCCGCACCGCTGACGCGAACGTAGGGGGGGACGATAAAGCACCAAAAGCAGTCCCGTTCCCACTCCCAGCAGCAAGACCACCGCAACCGCCACCCCCCCCGGCACGGATTGGTAGACCTCTCCGGTGAGCAGGCTGGAGAGGATTTGCGCCTGCAACTCCACCGCCGCAATCTGGGATCCATCCGCAGTCCGCACCGGGAAGGTTTCGGGGTAGCCGCCCACAAAACCCACCAGGACAATTTTGTCCCGCAATTGGTCGGCAACTTCGGGATCGAGGGGAGGGATCCCTTCTTGGCCGCGGCAGGCTTGGCTGGGGTTGATCATCGGGGCAACAGACCCGGATCCTGCCTGGAGAACAGCTGGAGGGCAAACCCGTTCGATGGGGATGATGGGGATCCCGTGCTGGGATCCGAGGGGGTTGAATTGGATCGGCTGCAACCCCCGCTCGCGAAACCAGCGGCTGGCCCGCTCCGGGTCGTATTTGGCAAAAGCCAGAGCCTCGACCGAGGCGAACATCTGCTCCTCTTGGCTGTCGCGGCGCAGGTAGAGCCCCCGCAGCTGGGCCTGGCGCAGGATCCCGGCACTGTCTACCCGATGTTGCACCACCCCCTGCACATGTTCTGGCGGCACCAAGTACTCCAGCCGCAGGGAAGAAAAGGGCAGGAAATGGTTGTAGATGTTAATCTCGGAGCGGCCAAAGCTCTCGCTGCTGCGGGTGGCCAAGACCAAGCGATCTGGGTAGCGCTGTACCACCTGACGTAGAGGGGCATCTAAGTTCTCGTTGCCCAGGTTTTGCGGCACCACAAAGCTGCTGGGCAGGTTCAGCACCACCACCCTGGCCTTGGCTTCTTCCAATAGACGCAAGGTCAGGCCGGCGTAGTTGGCCCGTTCCAGAAGGAAGTCAACTTGATGTTGGCCAAGGTGCTCCGCACCACTGATGCGTTCACGAAAGTGTTGCAGAGCGACATCATTGCTTTCCCCCTGGCTGCTGATATGACCGTCAATGCCAACGATCACCACCTCTGGAGAAGGCTGCTGGGGACCACGCCAAGCGTACAGCCACTCCTGGGCGTCGCTCTCCATCCGCACCAACAAAGGATGCTGAGCAGAAAGGTTGAGCAGAGCAGCCCAACCCAAGCCCCAAGCCAAGGCCCAGCCCAGCCGTCGCCGGGAGGGGGATGGTCGAGCCGGAGAAGTAGGGCTTTGGCCAGCGAGCAAGTGGGGGATAGAATCCGGCATACTGCAAAGTGCTCCGCAACCCCGACGCGAACGGCACTGCAGACGCGGAGCTAGTTGCCATTCTGGCAGCTGCCGAGGCCCCCGTTGCTGGGGGAAAACCGCAGCCTCAGTGGTGATGGTTGCGCACCCGCGCTGCTTCCTCAGGGCTAATGCCGAGGCGAGTGAGGTTGATGCGGCCTTTGTGATCGATGCTGCGCACCTTGACCACCACCTCATCTTCCACAGCCACCTCGTCTTCCACCCTGCCGACGCGGTACTCCGCCAGTTGCGAAATGTGGATCATGCCCTCTTTGCCGGGCAAAAACTCCACAAAAGCGCCGATGGGGATGATGCGGGTCACCTTGCCCAAATACACTTGCCCCTCTTCCACCCGCCGCACCAGATTTTCGATCATCGCCCGCGCCGCCTCCGCCTGGCCGCCCACCGAGGAAGACACGGTGATTGTGCCGTCGTCGCTGATGTCCACCTTGGCCCCTGTCGCTTCGGTGATGCCGCGCACGGTCTTGCCACCGGGGCCGATGATCTTGCCGATATCCTCGGGATCCACCTTGAACGTGAGCAGACGGGGAGCCGTTTTGGCCAACTGGGGTCGAGGCGCAGCAATCGTCTCCAGCATCTTGTCGAGGATGAACTCGCGTCCGGCCTTGGCTTGCCGAATGGCCTGCTCCACCACGTCAACGGTGATGCCGGTGATTTTCATGTCCATTTGCAAAGCAGTGATCCCCGCCCGCGTACCGGCCACCTTGAAGTCCATGTCGCCCAGAAAGTCCTCGATCCCCTGGATGTCGGTGAGGATGCGCACCTCGTCCCCCTCCTTGATAAGACCCATGGCCACCCCGCTGACCGGCGCTTTGATCGGCACCCCGGCATCCATCAGAGAAAGAGTGGAGCCACAGACGGATCCCATCGAGGTGGAACCATTGGAGGAGAGCACTTCCGACACCACCCTCACCACGTAGGGAAACTCCTCTTCCTTGGGCAGCACCGGCACCAAGGCCCGCTCCGCCAGCGCCCCATGACCAATCTCCCGCCGCCCCGGGGAGCGTGAAGGCCGCGTTTCTCCCACTGAAAAGCCCGGAAAATTGTAGTGGTGCATGTAGCGCTTCTCATCCACCGGGTGCAAGTCGTCCAGCTCCTGGGCATCGCCGGGGGTGCCGAGGGTGGTAATGGAAAGGACTTGGGTGAGGCCGCGATTGAACAGGGCACTGCCGTGCACCCTTGGGATCAAACCCACCCGGCAAGAGACCGGTCGCACCTCGTCCAGCTTGCGTCCATCCACCCGCACCCCCTCTTGCAGGATTTGCTGGCGCATCAGCTTCTTGAGCAGAGCCTTGAACTGGTTGTCCAACTCTTTGGGGTTTTCCAGAAGATAGAGCCGCAAGGGATCCCCCTCTGGCCGTTCCTGGATTTGGGCCTCCAGCTTGGCCTTGAGCTCCTCCAGTTGCTGTTCCCGGCTGGTCTTGTCCAAAAACTGCCTGAGAATGGAGCGAATGCCCTCCTGAGCCTGCTCTTCTACAAAGGCAATCAGCTCCTCGTTTTTGGGGGGAGGGGGCAGCTCTACCGGGGTGATGTTGAGATCCGCCAGGACTTGCTGTTGGGCTTTGAGCAGCTCCTGGATGGCCTCAAAACCAAACTCGATGGCCTCCACCACATCCTTTTCCGGCAGTTGGTTGGCCCCGGCTTCCACCATGATCACGCCATCGGCACAGCCGGCCACCACCAAATCCAGATCGCCCGCCTCAATTTCGGCATAGGTGGGGTTGAGGATAAATTCATCCTTGACCAAGCCCACCCGCACCGCCGCCACCGGGCCGTTGAAGGGGATGCGAGCACCGTGAATGGCCAACGAGGCTCCCAAAATACACAACACATCGGGCGGCACCGTATCATCTACAGAGAGGGTGGTGGCCACCACCTGCACATCATCCCGCAGCCATTCCGGGAACAACGGACGAATGGGTCGGTCTATTAAGCGAGAGATCAAAGTGGCCCGTTCCGGTGGCCGGCCTTCTCGCCGCAGATATCCCCCTGGGATCCGCCCCGCTGCGTAGAGGCGCTCTTCGTAATCGACCAACAAGGGCATAAAATCAACGCCAGGCCGGCCTGGCTGCCGTGTGGCGGTAACCAAAATCGAGGTTTCGCCCGAAGTCAGCCAAACCCCACACCCTGCCTGGGGGGCCATCAGCCCAATATTGATGTCAATTTCCCGCCCATAAAAGGAAATCGACCGAGTGTATTCTGCCATGTAACGCTTCGCCTTCTTTTTTTCTTGCCGCTATCGTAGCATTCTCCTTTTGCTCCTTTTCAGCCCCCGCTGACCGGAGGGATCAGAACGACTTCGTCTCCCGCCGATAGGGGAGTGTCGGCAGCTACAAAATTGAGGTTGAGACCGAAGCGCGTTTGGGAGCGCCAAGGAGCCAAGCTGGGGTAGCGCTGGATCAGTTGATCGCACAGCTGCCCGACGGTGGTACCAGGGCTCACCTGCAGGCGCATCTCGGTTTGTCCGATCACTTCTTGATAGATGGCAAAGAGCTTCAGCGTGATGGGAAAAAGCTCATCGGGGGCTGGATTTTGAGCAGCAACCATCGACAGTGCTCCCACCTGCTTTGAACGATCTTGTGGACAATCTTGGGCAATCTTTGGCCGGTTTGTCCACCAGAATCCTCTGCCCATATCCTGGCCATCAGGGATCCCCACAACCCCAGAAAAATCGGCTCCGGGGAAAAGATGCCGTCTTTCAGATTCCAGTGAACTGTTCTTCTGGCTCTGGCCGGGGATTCGTGGCAAGGCTAGGGTAGGTCAAAAGCTTGCTTTGCAGTTTGCAGCCAACCGGCTTCTGTGCTGATGCTAGAGCCACTGACCCCCTCCCAAATCAGGGCCTACTTGGATCGGATTGGCTACGTTGGCCCCACCCAGCCCACCCTGCAAACCCTCCGCCAGATCCACCTAGCCCACCTGCTGAGGGTGCCGTTTGAAAATCTGGACATTCATCGGGGTCGCGCCATTTGCCTGGAGCGGGATTTCTTGTTCCAAAAAATCGTCCGAGAGCGGCGGGGTGGGTTTTGCTTCGAGCTGAACAGCCTGCTGGCCGCTGCCTTGCAGGGAATGGGGTTTTCGGTACACCTACTCTCAGGACAGGTGAGCCGCGCCGTTCGCGCTACTCCGACGGAGTCCGATGTCCGCTTTGGACCTGAGTGCGACCACTTGGCTGTGCAGGTGAACATCGGCGATGAAGCCTGGCTGGCAGATGTGGGGTATGGGGAGGCTTTTCGCGAGCCGTTGCGGCTGGGGGATCCTGGGGTTCAGGCCCAGGCTGAAGGACGCTACCGCCTCACCCCTTGGCCAGGGGATCCCACCGCTCGTCGGTATTGGCTCGTTCAGCAGGAACAGCCGGATCACACCTGGAAAACTCTATTTCTTCTGGATCGGATCCCACGCTCCCTGCAGGAGTTCGAGCCCATGTGCCACTTTCACCAAACTTCGCCAGAATCGATGTTTACCCGGCTGCGCCTTTGCACCCTAGCCACTCCGACCGGACGGGTCACCCTCACCGCCCGCGCCAATGGCTCTTTTAAGTGGATCGAGACCACCCCAGAAGGCCGCTGGGAACGCCCTCTCAGGGATGAGAAAGAGTATGAACAACTGCTCGCCTGCGCCTTCGGGATCTGCCTTCCCCCATCTCCTGCCGCCGCTGGGGATCCCAGGGGAAAGGTTGCAAGACCCAAGCCCAATGACGTCTCAACAGAGCCCACCCAAATCTTCCCCAAACAAGGCTAGAACCCCTGCCAGTTAATGTCCCAGTTAATGTCAGAATAATGAGGTAGTGTTTCGTTATCCCAGTAACCGTTATGGATGCTGCCGCGGTCGCCGGGTTTGATGGCCAAGCTTTGGATCATGTACTCATTTTCGACACCACCCTGCGAGACGGGGAGCAGTGCCCCGGCGCCACCCTCAACACCGAAGAGAAGCTGGCCATTGCCCGGCAGTTGGCCCGGCTGGGCGTCGATATCATCGAAGCGGGGTTTGCCTATGCCAGCCCTGGTGACTTTGAGGCCGTGCAGAAAGTGGCCGAGCAGGTGGGAACGCCCGATGGCCCCGTGATTTGCAGCCTGGCCCGTGCCCTCAAGCCGGACATTGAGGCAGCCGCTGCAGCCCTAAAGCCCGCTGCCAAGCCCCGCATCCACACCTTCATCTCCACCTCCGACATTCACCTGAAGTATCAGTTGCGCAAAACCCGCGCTGAGGTGCTGCAAATTGCCGAAGAGATGGTGGCCTACGCCAAGTCCTTCGTGGACGATGTGGAGTTCTCCATGATGGACGCCACCCGCTCTGACCCAGAGTTCCTATACCAGGTCATCGAGGCGGCCATTCGGGCGGGGGCCAAAACCATCAACATCCCCGATACCGTCGGCTACGTCATGCCGGAGGAGTTCGGCCAACTGATCAAGGGCATCCGCGAGAACGTGCCCAACATCAAGCAAGCGATCCTTTCTGTGCACGGCCACGACGATCTGGGCGTCTCGGTGGCCAACTTCTTGGAAGCGATTAAGCAGGGCGCCCGTCAGGTGGAAGTGACGGTCAACGGCATTGGTGAGCGGGCCGGCAACACAGCCCTGGAAGAGTTGGTGATGGCCCTGCACGTGCGGCGCAGCTACTTCAACCCCTACTTCGGCCTGCCGGTGGACTCCGAGAAGCCCCTCACCCACATCAAAACTCAGGAGATCTATCGCACCTCGCGCCTCGTCTCCAACCTCACTGGCATGTTGGTGCAGCCCAACAAGGCTATCGTCGGCTCCAACGCCTTTGCCCACGAATCTGGCATCCACCAGGACGGCATGTTGAAGAACCGCCAGACCTATGAGATCATGGATGCCCAGACCATCGGCCTGCAATCGAGCACCTTGGTGTTGGGCAAGCACTCGGGCCGCAACGCCTTTCGCACCCGCCTCAAAGAACTGGGGTTCGAGCTGTCGGAGCAGGATCTGAACAAGGCCTTCTTGCGCTTCAAAGAGCTGGCTGACAAGAAAAAAGAAATCTCCGACCTGGATCTGGAAGCGATTGTTAACGACGAAACTCGCCCGGTGCCGGAGCTCTATCGCCTGGAGCATGTGCAAGTGGTGTGTGGCAATCGAGAGACTCCCACTGCCACGGTGCGCCTGGTAACCCCGGAAGGGGAAGAGCGGGTGGACGCTGCCGTGGGCACAGGCCCGGTGGATGCGGTGTACAAGGCCATCAACCGCATTGTCAATATCCCCAACAAGTTAATCGAGTTTTCTGTCCAATCGGTTACTGCCGGCATCGACGCCATTGGGGAAGTCACCATCCGCCTGCGCCACGAAGACCGCATCTTTTCCGGCCATGCCGCCAACACCGACATCATCGTCGCTTCGGCCCAAGCCTACATGAATGCCCTCAACAAGCTCTACTCTGCGCTGCACGCGGCACGCTCGACGGCTGACCAGCGCGAGGCTGCTGCCCAGAAGATCTGAGGGAAGGGTTAGGGAATCCCAGTCGTTTCCAACAAAGCTGGGATCCTTCGCTGCTGACCCTCACCCCCAGCCCCTCTCCTCTTGGGGAAGAAGGGAGCCCACGCTCAACCTAACCCTGTTGCAAATGACCCTATGGGCTGGCCGAAGGGATCCCATCCGCAAACACCCGCCCGATCACTTCCTCGATGGGCGGGTCGGTTACCGTTAGATCCAGCACCTCCAGCTCTGCCAAGAGCTTGGCAACCGTTTGGGTGAGCTGCTCCCGCTGCACCCACAGCCGCGCCTCACAGCTGCCCGGATCCCCGTCCGTGCGCACCTCTCCATAGAGCTGCAGTTGGGCCACAGGGCAAGGGCGAGCCAATTTCAACCTCACCTCTCGGTAGGGGGCAAAGCGCTCCAGCAATGCCTCGAGGTCGCCATCGTACATGAGCTGCCCCGCGTTGATGACCAGCACCCGTTGGCACAGCGCAGTAATATCGGCCATGTAATGGCTGGTCAACAGCACCGTTGCTCCATAGCGGCGGTTGTAATCCCGCAGAAATTGCCGCACGCCGGCCTGGGCGTTGACATCCAACCCCAAGGTGGGCTCGTCCAAAAACAAGATCTGCGGGCGGTGCAACAGAGCCGCCAACAGCTCCGCCTTCATCCGCTCCCCCAGCGAGAGCTTGCGCACCGGTTGCTTCAGCTTGCTTTCTAGGTCGAGCAGCTCTGCCAGCTCCCCCACCCGCTCCCGAAACTCCTTCTCAGGGATCTCGTAAACGGCAGCGTTGATGCGCAGAGAGTCCATTGCCGGCAGATCCCAAATGAGCTGCTGCTTCTGCCCCATCACCAGGGTGATCTGCCGCAAAAACGCCGGTTCCCGGCGGTAAGGCACATGACCCACCACTTGCACCGTGCCGCCGGACGGATAGATCAAACCAGTCAACATCTTGAGGGTAGTGGTCTTGCCCGCCCCGTTGGGCCCCAAAAATCCCACCATCTCCCCCGGCTGAACTTGAAAGCTCACGGACTGCACTGCCGGGATGTGGCGATAGGTGCGGCGAAAAAAGTGGCGCAGGGTGCCAACCACTCCGGGATCCTTGACGGCCACCGGGTAAACCTTGCTCAGGTTGTGGGCAGCGATGATTGGCTCCAACCGGGTCGGCACATCAGGCAACATCTACCCCCACCCCTACAAAACGGCCAGATCCGCTACCCCAACCCCAAGAACAGAGCTTCCAGAGCTGGGCATACCGGATCTGGAGAGGGCTATTCTCAGTATCTGAGGGAAAGGAACGACTGGATAGGGGAACTACAACAGTCCTACATCCATCCCAGGCTTACCCGTGGCCAGCTCCACCTTCAGGATGCGGCCACCCGATTTCTGGATGCGCTGCTGCTCCCGAAACCAGTTGTCGTAGGGCACCAGCTTGGTGAAGTAGGTATTTTGCAGCTCCCGCTGAGTGCGAATCCGGGTTTGGCTGGGCACACAGGCCGTGATCTTAAACATGCGCATGATATGGGATCCCCGCTCAACAACAAAATGGGCTATCTTGACCAGCAAAACAGGCGACTCACCCCAGAAAGCTCGCGTACTTCAGCTAGCACACCAGATCCCTGTGGCAAATCGCCCGCCGTGCTCGTTGAAGAATGCACCTCCCCTGAGGCAATGACGCCGGGAGTTAGCTCAGGCCAGAGCAGATGTAATCGAAGTACACCCCCATTTCCTTGCCGGCCTCAGCACCCACCAGAGCGGCAGTTACCTCTTTCATGGCTTGGATGGCCTGGATGGTTGCCCCAATGGGCACTCCCAGGGAATTGTAGGTCTCCTTGAGCCCGTTCAGCACCCGCTCGTCCAGAATGGAGGGATCCCCGGCCAGCATGGCGTAGGTGGCGTAGCGCAGGTAGTAGTCCATGTCGCGGATGCAGGCAGCATAGCGACGGGTGGTGTACATGTTGCCGCCAGGACGGGTGAGATCAGAGTACAGCAACGCCTTGGCAGCAGCATCCTTGACGATGGTGGAGGCATTGGCCGCGATGGTGGCAGCCGCCCGCACCCGCAGCTCGCCTGTGGCGAAGAAGGCTTTCAACTTCTCCATGGCCGAGCTGTCCAGATACTTGCCTTGAACATCGTAGCTGTTGATTACAGCAGTAATTGCGTCTTGCATGATGAGCTTCCTAAATCCAAATCGACGAACAGCAAAGGGTTGTGCGGCAAAAACAATGAGGGATTAGCTCATTGCCCCCACCACAAAGTCGAAGTAGTAGCCGGCTTCAGCCGCATCGTCAGGAGAGAGCAGACCCATGGCCACCTGCTTCATTTGACGAATGCTCTCGGCCACCGCCGGAATGGGTGTGCCCAAAGAGTTGTACATCTCGCGAACACCCACCAGGCCGATCTCTTCGATTGGGGTGACATCGCCGGCAATGACACCATAGGTGATCAGGCGCAGGTAGTAGTCCATATCCCGCAGGCAAGTCGCCGTCATCTCTTCCCCGTAGGCATTGCCCCCCGGAGAGACAATGTCAGGGCGCTTCTGGAAGAGCTGGTCGGCAGCTTGTTTGACGATGCGCTCACGAGACTCGGTTAAGACTTGAGCAATGCGCAACCGCTTCTCGCCCGAGGTGACAAAGGACTTGATCCGATCCAGTTCCCCCGGGCTGAGGTAGCGGGCCTCCGCGTCCGCGTTCACAATCGATTTCGTAACAACACTCATGGATATCCATCCTCAAGTCGATTTTTTAAAGAGTATGACGAGCATACCCGCAAGTTATTTTCCGATATGCTTGCCGTCTGCCATCTCAGATCTTCACACTTCTTAAAATCTCTCCCAGAAAAGGGACAGTCCCATTCCCGCCCCGACAGGGCAGTTCCCTCCCCAAAGTCCGGCAAGAGAGGGGCTACAATCTCACTTAGACTCACTTAGAATGAAGGCTGAGTCGCCAGGGGATCCCTGCAGGCTTGGTTTAAGACATGCGTTGAGGTTGCGATGACGGATGCCTCTGGGTCAGAACGATTGAAGCGAGCGAAAGGTATTTCTGAGGGTACGCCCTCATCTCTGCCGGATCACCTCATCCGGGCCACGGCGGCAGAAGGCAAAATCCGAGTGGTGGGCTTGGTGGCCACCCAGGCGGTACAAGAGGCAAGGGAGCGGCACAAGCTCTCCTATGTGGCGACAGTGGCCTTGGGGCGGGCCATGAGCGCAGCCCTGTTGCTAGCGGCCAACCTGAAGCGGCGCCAGGCGCGGATTAACCTGCAACTGAAAGGAAATGGCCCCTTGGGCAACATCTGGGTGGATGCCGGCTTGGATGGCACGGTACGCGGGTATGTGAGCAACCCCGCCATTGAGCTTCCTCTCACTGCCGAGAGCAAGTTGGATGTGGGCCAAGCCGTTGGGCGCTATGGCTACCTCCATGTGCTGCGGGATCTGGGGTATGGCCAGCCCTACACCAGCGCGGTGGAGCTGGTTTCGGGAGAGGTGGGAGACGACATCACCTACTACCTCTCCTCCTCAGAGCAGATTCCCTCGGCAGTCCTTCTGGGAGTAAATCTCGACTCACAGCGGGTACGCGCCGCCGGCGGAGTGTTGTTGCAGCTGATGCCAGGGGCGCCGGCCAGTCTGATCCCAGAGATGGAAGCCCGTTTGGCCAAAGTGGAAGAATTTAGCCCGATGTTGGCTGGTGGCGGCGGCTTGCGGGAGCTGTTGCAAATCTGCCTGGGCGACTTGGATCTGAAAATTGCGCCGGAAATGCGCACCATCCGCTTCTACTGCAAGTGCAATTCCGACCGAGTGAAGGGGGCCCTGCGCATGCTGGGGCGGGACGAGTTGCTCGATATGATCCACACCGATAAGGGGGCAGAGGCAGTTTGCCACTTTTGCAACGAGGTTTATCGCATCTCGGAAGACGAGCTGCGCTCGATTGTGGCGGAGATGTCGGCCACCCCCTAATGGCAAAATGATGGCCAACTACGGGATCCTCATTGTTTTCTGACACCTCTCGATGTTGTCTGAGCCCCCGGTTGAGTTGGTTGAATTATCGGTTGTTGTCCCCTGCAAAAATGAGGCGGATAACCTGGAACACCTGTTTGAACGCCTGCAACTTACCTTGGAGCCGCTGGGGATCCCCTACGAGATTATCTGCGTCAACGATGGCAGCCAAGACAACACGCTGGAAAAGCTCATTGCCTTCCATCGTCGGGATCCCCGTATCAAAGTGGTGAACCTTTCCCGTTGCTATGGCAAGGAGATCGCCCTTACTGCCGGCCTCGATCACGCCTCTGGCAACGCTGTCGTTCCCATCGATGCCGACTTGCAAGATCCGCCGGAGCTGATCCCGGAGATGCTGCAGCAGTGGCGGCAGGGCTATCAGGTGGTTTATGCGGTGCGTCGCAGCCGCCGCGGGGAGAGCTGGCTAAAACGCTTTACAGCCAACGGCTTCTATTGGTTGATTGATCAACTCAGCCAGGTGCGGATCCCGCGCAATACGGGGGATTTTCGACTGCTGGATCGGCAGGTGGTGGAGGCAGTTAAACAGCTGCGAGAGCGCACCCGCTTTATGAAAGGGATCTTTGCCTGGGTGGGCTACCGGCAAACGGCCATTTTTTACGATCGCGCCCCCCGCTTTCGCGGCAAAACCCAGTGGAACTACTGGCGGCTGTGGAACCTAGCCATAGAAGGCATCACCTCTTTTAGCTCTTGGCCGTTGCGGGTGTGGAGCTACATAGGGTTGGCGATCTCGGTTCCAGCCTTTTTGTATGGCCTTTTTCTCATCATCCGCACCTTGCTCTTTGGCTCCGATGTACCTGGCTATGCCTCTTTAGCGGTGATGATCTTGTTTTTGGGCGGGATCCAGCTGATCAGCTTGGGCGTGATTGGCGAGTATTTAGGCCGCGTTTTTGAAGAAGTGAAAGGCCGCCCCCTCTACCTGGTCGATGGCACCTTTGGGTTTGAGACCCCACGACCTTCCCCTGCCCTAGATTCAGTACCTACGCAAAAGCTAGGATGAAAAGTCATCTTTCAGAGTTTTGGATCCCGAGGCAACATAACTTTGGTACTCGCGTATAAAGATATCTTTCATCTCTTCTGGAGATAGCTGGATCCCTTGGATTTTGGCGCGGGCGATGGCCTTCATCAGCTCGATATAGGCCAGGCCCAGAGAGAGAGTGAGGGTGGCTGCCGTAGTGGATTGGATAGCGCTGCCTACAATCCCCGGGCCGGGAATCATCTTCAGCAAGTTGGACACAATCGTTCGCCCGATTGCTGTTGTAATTGTAGTGCCTGCCAAAGCGGCTATCAAAGAGTAGTAAAAAGAAGGGGAAGCCTCGAAGCCAAAAATAAAGCTGATATTGGCAATCATGCCTGCTTGGGCTGTAACCAACAGAGGGGCATCTGCAAAGGGAAGGGGCACTGCCCCGATAAACGCTGCACTGGCCACATAGCCTGATACGTACTTAAAGGCAGCCTCGGCTTTGAGATCCACCCGCAGCAATTGCTGGCGGATAAAGGCAATGCGAGCCACTTCCGGCAAAAGCTCTAGCGTGCAGCCAATTAGGTGCTCCAGCCCGTGGGCAGGAATGGTAATTTGCCGGTTAATCGCCTTGTTGCGGGCCAAAACGGGAACAATGTAGCGGACAGGCAAATTTTGATGCTGCAAATACCGGAAAAACTCGCTCTCTTCAGGATTGGGATATTCCAAGCATTGGGTTAAGACCAAGATGACGGGAACGTCTTTGAGTTCCAACTCCTTTAGCCATTTGCGTTCAACTTCCTCCAACCGCTTCAGTTCGTGGTGGAGGCAGTACCAAACAACATGGATGTGATGTTCAGGATCCTTAAAGCGCAGCTCCTCGATAAGCTGGGAAACCTCCAGGCGAACTTGCTGATTCTGTTCACCGTCTAGTTCCATGCCAGGTGTATCGTAGATGGTGATTGGGCAACCTGGCTTGGAATACTGACGAATGTGGCGGGTGACGGGGCTGCCAACACCGGTACGGGCCAGCTCATCTCTAAACACTGCATTGATCAAGGTGCTCTTGCCCACCCCGCTTTTGCCAATGACCAGGATGTTGCAGTGGCCCAACTCTGTCTGCGCCTCTAGGAGGTCCTTCTGTAGTATCTGAGACACCGAATTCCAGAAAGACTTAAAGGCTTCTGGCTTCTCGAGAGATTCAGAAGCTTCTGGGATGCCTCGGGCACGGTCAACAATTTGGCGGGTTAGGTCAGTCAGTTTCTCTAAGAAGGATGGGCTTTTCTGAGACATGCTTCTTGCTTCTTCCCCTAAGGCCGATAGCCCCACAAAGGTAGTTCAGGGCGGATCCTACTGCCAAGTTTCTTCCGATACCGGAGACTGACCTAGCCAAGAGCCAATCTGTCTGCGCCCTGATCCCACTCCAAAGGGATCCGCAACAACGGGTTTATTGAGAGTTATTCACAAGAGCCATTTTCTGCACTATGCTAGATTTGGAGGCAAACACCCAGGGATCCCAGGCCCGTTGTGGCGGGCGCTCTAGGATTCACAGCTCCTTTTAACTTGTGCTGGAGAGTTTTATGTCCGAAACTTCAACCCTGCGCCAGTCTTTCAACAGCGTGCGCGACAATCCTGTCTTGCTTGGCACTGAGATAACCCAGCCGGTTTGCGAGGGGATGAACGCCCTGCTGGCCAGCTTCCAGGGGCTGTACTTGCAGTACCAGAAGCATCACTTCGTGGTAGAAGGCACTGAGTTCTATCCGCTGCACCAACTCTTCAAAGATCACTACGAGCAGGCGAGGGAGCATGTCCACGACCTGGGAGAACGCCTAGAAGGGCTGGGAGGTGTGCCGGTAGCCAGCTTTGCCACCTTGGCCCAGCTTTGCTGCTTTACCCCTGAGCCGGATGGAGCTTTTGGGGCGCGGCAAATGTTAATGAACGACCTGGCGGCAGAGCAGGCCATCATCGATCTGCTGCGGCGACAGGCAGCCCAGGCGGAGAGCCTTGGGGATCGGGCCACCCGCTACCTCTACGAGCAGATCCTGTTGAAGACAGAGGATCGCGCCTTCCATCTCCATCACTTCCTGGCCAACGATAGCCTGGTGTTTGGCTTGATGAACGGCAGAGCCTAGCCAGAAGGTCCACAGGTGGGCTTGAGCCTGCCTAGCTTCCGGCCTCTGGCTTTTTTTTGAAAGGCTATTGAGAATTTGTTTCATCTCTTCACTACTATTCTTTACTCTGAGGTGCTGATCCCGACCATGAACCCCGTCTTTCTGGACTCTGAGCGCGGTTATCTTTTGGATATTCCTCTGGGCGAGCGCTGGCGCATCGGTCGGCGGCTGATGGAATTGGGGATCCCGGCAGTTTGTACGGGAGATGGCCGTCTGCGGGTGGAGGTGAGTACTCCATTGGCTGTTCTACAGGTGCGCAGTGTGATCCGTCAGCACACAGCGCGGCGACAGGAGTTATTGGATGGCCTAGAGGTTTGTTGGCAGCTCAACACAGAGGCTGGGGGTCAAGATGAGCAAGTTCCCTAAGCAAGGAATCCCGTTTGAGTCGGAGGGCCAGTTTTTGGGATTTCTTCCCGATAAGGATGGCAAGCTCAAGTACCTGCGTTGGCAGGCTGGGGCTGACGTTTTTTCCGGCAAGATCCCCAAGTCTCTGCGCTCTGCCCTCTACCGCACCCTCAAACCTGGAGACACCGTGCAGATCTGTGGGGAGCGGGAGGTGGATCCGCACAAAGGGCGAGAGAAGTGGGTGCTTTACCGGGTGGTTCCCCTCGGAGAGAGGGCGGGGGGTTTGTCTTCGGCTTCTGGGGCTGAGGCAGCTTCCGAACCGGTTGCTCCAAACATCACAGATATCAAAGGAGATATCAAAGGTACAGACATCAAAGGTAAGGTGCTGGTCTGCCAGAAATCCGACTGTTATCGGCGTGGGGCCGGAGCGGTGATGCAAGCCCTGAACGCCCACTTGGCCGCCTACTCTGGTTCGATTTGCGTGCAGGGGGTGGGCTGCATGAAAGATTGCAAACGGGGCCCCCATGTGGTGTTTATGCCCGACAAGGCTCGTTATAGCGGCGTTTCCCCCCAGGGGATCCCGGCTTTGTTGGAGCGGCATTTTCCGCTTTCCTCGCCGCAACCCCAAGAGGTTGAAGCAGCAGCTTCTTCCTAACGCCCATGGGATCCCCACCGGCGAACAGCTCTGTGAGGTAGGCACAAAATCAAAGGGTGCAGCAGGAGTTTTCCGGCAAACCTAGGCGGAGCGAGATCCGGATTGCCGGGTGGTACAAAGGATCCCTCCTGTGTGATGCTACAGACAGAGGCAGGCTAGGGGAGGGAACAAACCTTGCGGGTGGGGATCATCGGCACCGGCTACGCAGCTCGCTCACGGGCCGAGGCCTTGCGCAAAGATGGGCAAGTGCAGATTGTCGCTGTTGCCGGTCGAGCTCCCGACCGGAGCGATGCTTTTGCCGCCGAGTTGGGGGCCGTCGCCTATTCGGACTGGTCTTCTCTGTTGGGCGAGCAGCGGCTGGATCTGGTTTTTGTCAGCACCATCAATCGGGATCATGCCGCCATTGCCCGTGCTGCTCTGGAGGCAGGGATCCACACCGTCGTGGAATATCCCCTCGCCCTCAGCGCTGCCGAAGCGCGTTCCTTGGTGCAATTGGCAGCCGAGCGGCAAGTGCTGCTGCACGTCGAACACATCGAGCTAATTAGCGGCGTTCACCGGTTGCTGAAACAAGAGCTGGAAGGGTTGGGCAAGCTGTTTGCCGTTCGCTACATCACTCTCACCGCCACCCACCCCGCCCCCGATCGCTGGACCTATCGGCCTGAGTTGTTTGGCTTCCCCCTCATGGGGGCCGTTTCTCGCATCCACCGCTTGGTGGACTTGTTGGGCAGGGTAGAACGGGTGAGCTGCCAACTGCGCTACGACGGGCCGGATCTGCCCCACCGCTACAGCAGTTGCTACTGCACAGCCCAGCTGAGTTTTGCCAGTGGGTTGCTGGCGGTGTTGACCTATGGCAAGGGAGATTCCCTGTGGTGCTCGCAGCGGCTACTGGAGTTCCACGGTCAACGGGGGGGCCTATTGATCAACGGCGAAGAGGCAACGTTGCTGCGGCCCGGCAGCGCCCACCCTCTAGAGACGGGATCCCGCCACGGCCTGTTCGAGCAAGACACCCGCATGGTGCTGGATCACCTGCGCCACGGCAGACCCCTCTATATCCATACTGAAAACATGCTCCACGCCCTGGCGGTGGCCGAGGCAGCCGAGCGATCTGCCCAAACCCAGCAGGTGGTTTGCGTTCAGGATTGGCCCTAAGGGAAGTCCCTGATACATTTACGCTGAACACTGCTGAACATCACTGTTCAACTATGCAGCGATAGCATTCTGTTTGTTTCCAAAC
>NZ_JANSHM010000017.1:0-47541 GCF_047461635.1 Synechococcus sp. W55.2
CATATTTTTTTAATCGATACGGCCACCACCGAGATATACACAATGCTCTTGGTCGGAAGCGTAAGTTGTGTATATAAGACGGGGGGTGGGTGTAACTGGGGCAGGCGGTGGCGGTGGTTGGGGTCTTGGCGGCGGCGGCGGAGGGGCCTCCTGGGGAGGGGCGGCCTGAGATTGAGGTGGACTGCCTTGAGACGGAGGGACTTCTACCCGCTCACCCCCATCGCGGGAATCGACTTCTGAAACCAGATCTGCTTCCTCTGGGGGCTGCAGATCTTCTGGATCCAGAAGGATAAACTCAATGGCTTCTTGTTCTGGCTCGCGAGTGAGCCAAAGCCGCCCCAAGTGGAGCAATCCCAGCAGCACCAGCACGTGCAGCAGCAGCGACAGCGCCACCATCCAAAAAAAGTTGCGAGATTCATCCTCGCGGCGGCGCTGCTCAATCCAGATGCTGGTCATAGCCAAGATTGCCCTTTCCTTTCTTCAACGCTCTCAACACACCGAGTTGTCTGTTGCAGACTGGGCCACGGGGGTAACACCCCAGCTAGTGTTATAGCATCCGAGCAGTTGGCACTCCTGCGCAAAGGCGTATAGTCTATCTCGGGCTCGGGAAGGGATCCCACCTTGCAGCAGCTCTAAGATCGCCTACCTTGAAAAGAGCGGGGATCCCATTAGCCGGGGAAAAGCCCCACAGCTCGGGGTGCTGGCTCTGATGTTGGCTGGTGGGGCACTTTTGGTGGCTTTTTAGGAGCGACGTTATGGAACCCATCCGCTTTCATCTGGCCTTTCCAGTTGCCGATATTGCCTTGGCCAAGGCCTACTACGGCGATGGCTTGGGCTGTGAGATCGGTCGAGAAACCTCTGCTGCCGTTATTTTTAACCTGTACGGCCATCAACTGGTGGCCCACCTCACCCACGAAGAGCTGACGCCCCAGCGGGGCATCTACCCTCGTCATTTTGGCCTGATCTTCCCTACCCAAGGGGATTGGCAGGCGCTGGCCGACCGTGCCTTGGCGCGGGCCTTGCCCTTTTATCAAGAGCCGCGCTGGCGCTTTGTTGGCACCCCCTTGGAGCATGGCACCTTCTTTTTGCAGGATCCCTTCCATAACCTGCTGGAGTTTAAGTACTACCGCAACGCTTCCGCCATTTTCGGGGAGCGGGAATTGGCCTTGGTCGGGGACAGTGCTTCCCACCGCTCGCGCGAACGATCCCCGGCCCGCTCAAGTGGCATGTAGTGCAAACAGGAGGAACCTTTGGCCACTCAACCCCTGCGTTCTGGCCCTGCGCGCGGCCCTATCTGGCAGATGGATTTCAACGCCGTCCCCCTGCGGGATGAGCAGAACCGAAGGGTTTGGGAGCTGTTGGTATGCGATCCCACCGGCCGGTTTCGCCAAGCGCAGTATTGCAGTAACCAAGAGGTGAATAGCACCTGGGTGGCACGACAGTTGCGGAGCTACCTCGAAGCGGCTCCCCAGCCTCCCTCGGCCATTCGTGTGTTTCGAGCCCGCATGAGTTCCATCCTGCAACGGGCCTGCGATGCGGTTGGGATCCCGATGCTGCCCAGTCGTCGCGTTTACACCCTCAAAGCTTGGATGCGAGAACGGGCAGAGCAGGTTTACCCTCAAGAGACTCAGTTTACCTACAGCCCCGAACCTCCTGTGGATCCGGATCCGCCGGATCCCATCCGTCTGCCGGACAAGTTGCAGGGAGAACGCTGGGCCTTCGTGACCTTGCGAGCTGAGGATCTGCGGGAAGCCGACGCCTGGCCGATAGAATTTGGCGAGCTTTTTCCGGTTGCCTGGGACACTTTGACGCCCGACACATTGGCACCAGTGGTGCGGAGCACCCTCATTCCCGGCTTGGTGATTACCTCGCAGCGGGCTTTGCCGATGGCAGCCTGGATGAGCGGTATGGAACCCGCCTACTTGAGTGTGGCAGACGGACGGCTACTGCTCGAGGCGGGCCTCAACGATTGTTATCTGTTTGCACAATTGAGAGATGAAACACTGCGAACAGAGGCAGAAGTCTTTGCCCAGCGCCAGCAGCAGGCCCAGGGGCTCCACTTTCTTGCCATTCAAACCGATCTTAGGGCCCAGTCTTTCGCCGGCTTCTGGCTGATGCAACATCCGCTGTAAGTAGCAGCCGTTACAGCCTGTTTGTAAATTACAGTCATTTCAAACTAGATTGAGACACTCCCCAAACGCTCCGCGCCGCTGCCGCGACCACCCCCAGCTCCTCTCCCAGAGGGAGAGGGGAGTTAGAGACCAATGCGACAGAAATGTTTCATTACCTGTTTAAAATAATGACTACACTACTTGAAATGACTGCGTTTTCGATTCAAACTAGGGCCCTGCATCTGCACCCAAAACCTTGAATGCGCAGGGCCAGAAGGCTTTTCAAGGACTCCGTCCCGCTGGCGCGATCAGTGGCCTAGGCGTCTCACCCTAACTTGAAACCACCATATCGCCAAAGTCGCCAAAGAGAGAAGGGATCCTCACTAGGAAAACACAGCCTCCAGCGCCTGCAAGGTCTTTTTCACCTTGGCCTGGGCTGCCTCCACCTCGGGTTGGTCATAGGCTTTGGCGGCAAAGTCTAGTTGTTCTAAGCTGCGGCCCATCTCCTTAGCCAGGCGCAGCACTTCCCGCTTTTGTTTATCTGGCAGGGTAGCCGCCAGGCCGGTCAAGGTCTTACGAGTGAGTCCCATCGGCCCGTGGATGTAGGAGCGGATCTCCAACCAGTCCTCCGCCTCCACCAGGCTTTGCAGCCGCTCTACCTGTTGCTCCAGTTGTTGCAGCTCTCGGGGCAGGCCAGCAGCCGCTTGCACAGAAAGGGATCCCAGCCACAGCCCCAATGTCAGGATGGCAACCAGCAACACACTCCGCCAGCGACAGATCATCACATACCTCCCACATGCCTGCAACAGGCTTGACTTCTTGGCCATGATTGCCATCAGCTTTTTGGCAATCATTTGGTAATCAAATGAATAGTTTACCCGCTGGCTGCACCTCAGCCCCTTGGCTGCCTCTCGAAGAGCACAGCAAATCGGTTAGGCTAGGGATGTAAAAGAATGTAAATGGCACTCTCATGCAACGCATCATCCTCATGACCGGCAAGGGTGGAGTCGGCAAAACCTCGATGGCGGCGGCGACCGGCTGGCGTTGTGCCGAGATTGGCCTGAAAACTTTGGTGCTGAGCACAGATCCGGCCCACTCTTTGGCCGATAGCTTCGATCAGCCCTTGGGCCATGAGCCGGTCGAGGTCAAACCTAACCTTTGGGGGGCGGAGCTGGACGCCCTCAACGAACTGGAGCTGAATTGGGGATCCGTCAAAACCTACATTACCCAGGTGTTGCAGGCGCGAGGGCTAGATGGGGTGCAGGCACAGGAGCTGGCGATTTTGCCAGGGATGGATGAGATCTTTGCCCTAGTGCGGGTGAATCGCCATTACGACGAAGGCAAGTTCGATGTGTTGATCATCGACTCGGCCCCTACAGGCACGGCCCTGCGCCTCTTGAGCCTGCCGGATGTTTCTGGCTGGTACATGCGCAGGTTCTACAAACCCCTGCAGGGGCTGGCGCAAATGCTGCGTCCTATTGCCGAGCCGATTGTGAAGGGGCTGACCGGGATCCCGCTGCCGAATGACCAGGTGCTGGATGCTCCTTATGAGTTCTATCAGAAGATCGAGCGGCTGGAGCGCATCCTCACCAACAACCGCATCACCTCAGTGCGGCTGGTCACTAACCCCGAAAAGATGGTGATCAAAGAATCGCTACGGGCCCACGCCTACCTCAGCCTTTACGGGGTGGCCACCGATTTGGTGATTGCCAACCGCATCTTGCCCGATGGAGTGGTGGATCCCTACTTTGCCGCCTGGAAGGCAGCCCAACAGAAATATCGCCAGGAAATCCACGAAAACTTTGCCCCCCTGCCGGTCTTCGAGATCCCGCTGTACTCCGAGGAGTTGGTGGGATGGGACGCCCTAGCCCGCCTGAAAAAAGACCTCTGGGGGGATCGCAACCCGGCGGACGTGCTCTATGCCGAGCAAACCCTGAATGTGGTAACCGACAACGGCCAGTACCGGCTGGATCTTTACTTGCCCGGGATCCCGAAAGAGCAGGTGGAATTGACCAAAACCGGGGATGAGCTGAACATCCGCATCGGCAACCACCGCCGCAACTTGGTTCTGCCCCAGACTTTAGCGGCCATGACCCCGGCCCGCGCCAAGATGGAAGAAGACTACCTGCGCATTCATTTTGCCGCTTGAGCCTGTAGCCGCTAACAGGCCCGTTTCGCTTACTTTTGGGTCCCCGAACGTGAAGTTGACCTTCTGGGCTTTTTTCAAGCGCATACAAGCCCACGCTCTTCCGTCTCCACCTCGACCCTGGTTGCGTCAGTGTTGAACGGCAACGGGGCAGCGTCAGCGCCAGATGGCACAATGAGGGTGTTCCCTACTTCTAAAGATGGATCGCCGAGGATCCCTTCTCAGAAGAGGCTGAGATCATGCTGTTGCTTCGTATCTTCCTGGTGGCTCTGCTCATCGCTTTGACAGGTTGGTTTTCCCCTCCCGCCAGCGCCCTGCTCAACGACGACCGTTACGATGGCAACATCTTTGCCCTCTACGGGGCCAATGGCGGCATGATCCCCCCCCGCGTTTCCTTGAAGCAGGCGAAAGAGCAAGGGATCCCGGCCCTCCTCGTGTATTACATCGATGACAGTAGCGATTGCAAAAAATACGCCGCCACCATTGCCAACCTGCAGGTTCGCTACGGGCTGGGGGTCTATTTCATCCCCTATTCCGTCGATTCCCTCCTGCCCGGCGACGAGCGCGGCCAATACTACACCGGACAAGTGCCTCAAACCCTCCTCTTCGACCCAGAGGGAAATATCGTCTATCAATCCGTCGGCAACCGCCCCATCACCGAGGTGGAAAACGCTATTCGCGCCCTCTTCAAGTTGGATCCCGTTCCCCCAGGGCTGATCAAAGCCAAACCCTTCAACGAGATCCAAACCGGATTTGCCGGATCCCGTTCTCCCCAAGCCTACCCCCCCACAAAAGCCCAGCCGTGACGGCCAATCCCGATCCCTTTGATCCTCTCGAGGCTCTGCAGGAAAAACTCCAGAGTCTCCAGGCTCGTCTTGCCGACCTCAGAGAATTGGAGCGCATAGCCCAGCTTTCCCCTGAACAATGGGCCGAAATCCAAGCTGAAGCCAGTCAACTGGAGCAACGCCTGCAGGCTTATGTGCTAGAGGTGTTTAATCCTGTCCCCGCTACCTTTTGGCAGGTGGTACGCTTCGGCGGCCTTGGCCTGCTGCTGGGCATTGCCCTGCAGCGCTGGGTGCTGAGCTAGCCAGCACACCCCTTAAGATAAAAAAGCTCTTGGATCCCGGAGCCCTTGCCCATGCGCATGCGACGCCATAGACCATTTAGTCTTGACCGCAAGACTTCGCGCTTTCTGCCTCTGCTGGGCCTGCTTTTGGCGCTGCTGACCCTCCTGCCCCGTTGTCTGCTGGTTGTCCAACCCGGCTACGAAGCCGTCATCTTCAACCGCCTCACGGGAGTGGAAATGACTCCCCGCCGCGAGGGGATCCATCTGCTGATTCCGGTGCTGCAGTTCCCCACCCTTTACGATGTGCGCACCCAAACCTACAACATGACCAGCCGAAGTGAAGAGCGCAGCGTCAAAGCCGACGATACCCTCACCGCTCTCACTGCCGATGGGCAACGGGTGGATCTGGATGTTTCGGTGCGCTATCGCCTGGATCCGGATCGGGTTCCCGAAATCCATCGCAATGTAGGCCCCGATTACCTGAACAAAATTATTCGCCCCGCCTCCCAAGCCGTGGTGCGCAATGTTATCGCCCGCTATTCGGCCATTGGCGTTTATTCTGAGCAACGAGCTGAAATCCAAGAACAAATTGCCGCTGAGCTCTCTCGCCTAATGCAGCCAGAAGGGCTGGTGCTGCAGAGCTTGCTCTTGCGCAATGTGGAATTTTCCAAAGAGTTTCAGTCGGCCATCGAAGCCAAACAAATTGCCGAGCAAGAGAAGCAAAGAGAAGTGTTTCGCGTAGAGCAGGCTCAACTCATCAAACAACGAATGATTGTCAAAGCCAGCGGTGAGGCCCAAGCCATCGCCCTCAAAGGGGAAGCGCTGCGCAGCAACCCGAGCGTCATCCAGCTCGAGTATGTCCGCAACTTGCCCGACGACATCCAAGCCATCGTCAGCGAGCAAAACACCATCCTCAATCTGGGGGACTTTCTCAACAAGTAATCGATTCGAGAGTCCCAAGTTAGGATTGGATCCATCCAGTTCAGGTGCATCCACTCCAAGCCCGTTCTCAACAGACCATCAGCCCCAGCCCCTCTCCCAGAGAAGTGTTGCTGCTGTGCCCCTTAATTTCTTGATGGGCCGTAATTCTCGGCCTTTGCATTCATTTTGCATTCATAGAGAACCCAGCACTCTCCGGTACTCCGGGGGCCAAATACCGGGCCCGACACTCAACTGGCAAGCTGGCGTAGGAGCCTGGGGAGTTGACTGGGGCATCCACTCTCCGGAGCATCTGTATCAGACTAAACAGAAGGAGGCTGCCAGGATATCTAGGCTTTGTACAATTGCTCACAAAGCCCTGGGTTGATGGGAGCATGACTCTAGTCAATAATAAGCTCAACTATACTGAAAATAATGTATAATATGTTCGGTACGGATTACTACCAGTTGATTTTTCTGTTTACTTTCGAGTCTGCCAACATGGTAGCCAAAGCAAAGCAGAAAATTGGTAGTAAGACGACACGGAAACTGCGCTTTGGGTATTCTACTCAAAGCTTTGCGGGATACCGCCATTCTGTTTGGAAACAAACAGAATGCTGTCGCTGCATAGTTGAACAGTGATGTTCAGCAGTGTTCAGCGTAAATGTATCAGAAAACCCTTCCCTTTCCCGGAGCAGCTCAGTGTAAAGCCTGATGCTCTTTTTTCTCTGATGGGATTACCGTAGAGGTGTTGCTACTGGGATCCTGCAGTGACCAGCTTTTCCTGTGCCCAACTCGCCAAACTCGAGATGCCCAAGATGCCCGTGACAGTTGGGATCCCTGTCACACCTTCTGCGGATGAGGCGGATGAGACAGAGATCGGTCATCTTTTGATCGTCGATGATCAGCCCAACAGCCGCCTGCTGCTGGGGGATCTGCTGCAGAGCATTGGCTATCGGGTCAGCGAGGCCGAAAGCGGCAATCAAGCCCTGCAAATGTTGAAAACCTTCCAGCCGGATCTGATCTTGCTGGATGTCATGATGCCGGGGTTAGATGGGTTCGAGGTCTGTCGACGCATCAAAGCGAATGATGAGACACGCTTGATCCCGGTGGTATTGGTTACAGCGGTCAGCGATCACAAAAATCGCGTGCGCGGTATTGAAGCTGGGGCAGATGATTTCTTGAGCAAGCCCTTTGACGAGTCGGAATTGTTGGCGCGGGTGCGTTCCCTCGTTCGCCAAAAGCACCTCAATGAAGACTTGGATCATGCTGCTCAGGTTCTGTTCGCCATTGCCCGCAGTGTGGAAAGCCGGGATCCCACCACCGGGGATCACTGTGAGCGCTTGGCACAAATGGCCAAGAGCTTCGGCGAGTTTTTGCATCTGCCCCGTCCCCTGATCAAGGTGCTGATGTGGGGAGGTTACCTGCACGACATCGGCAAAGTGGGCATACCCGATGCCATTTTGGGTAAAACAGGCAAGCATACGCCGGAAGAGTGGGAGGTGATGAAATCCCATGTCTTGATCGGGGAGCAAATCTGCCGCCCACTACGCACCATGAAAGAGGTGTTGCCCCTCATCCGTCACCACCACGAGCGTTGGGATGGCAGCGGTTACCCCGACGGCCTCAAGGGGGAAGAGATCCCTCTGGTGGCCCGTATCTTCCAGATCATCGACATCTACGACGCCCTCACCTCAGAGCGACCTTACAAGCGAGCGTTCACCGTTCAAGAGGCCATAAGCATCTTGCGGGAAGAAACAGACAGGGGTTGGCGGGATCCCCAGTTGGTGGAGTATTTCTTTGAGTTTCTGCGATCGCGGGCGCTGGATTTGGAGTAGGCTAGATAGGGCTTGCTTGTAGTGTACCAGCAGGATAGAGTCTCTTGCCGGGTGCCGATCCGCTGCGTCGTTGTGTAGGGTGTCGCCAGTTGTTTCCTCGCTCACAACTGTGGCGGCTGGTCAGACAATTTGATTCCCACCAAGTGCTTTTGGGCGGGGGTATGGGGCGCTCTGCCTATGTCTGTCGGCGGCTGGAATGTCTGCAAGCAGCCCGGCGCAAGCAACAGATAAACCGAGCCCTCAAGGCACCTGTGCCTGACTCGTTGTTCCAACGGCTGCTAGATTCTCTTGAGCAAGATTCCCAGGGACATCTCCTCCAAAAGCCTGAGCCTTAGAGGTATTCCCAATGTAGGTAAGATATTCAAAGCGCCTCTTCAGGTTCGCTAAGTTGCGAACCACACGGCAGCCCCTCTCAACTGTCAGAATGGGAGTTGGCTGGAAAACTGAGGCCAAGTGGGATGAACTGCAGAGAGGTTATTCTGGAGGCGCTGTTGACATTTGCTCGTTCTTCCTCGGTTGCTTTACTGGATGTCCCCTGTGGATGTTGCCAGAGCAGCTTCAGACCTGGGTTCCCTTCAGGCCGGATCCCCGGAGGATTGCCGAGCTGTTCTCGATGCGCCGGAGGAAGCCCCCGCAAGCCCGAAAGGTTCGGCTCAACCCAATAACTTGGTTCCCATTGAGTTTGGATAGTAAAACTGACGAGAAGTAAAGGAGCAGAGGCTAGCAGACGAATGACCGATAAAGTTCGAATTTATGATATTGCCCGTGAGATGGGACGTGACAGTCGGGATGTGCTGGAGGTTTGTGAGCAACTGGGGATCCCTTTCAAAACCCACAGCAGCACCATTTCTCCGGAGCAAGCTGAGTTGGTGCGCAGCAAGCTGGGCGCCCCCCACATTGTGAAACCTCCTCGACCCCGGCCCAAACCCCCATCTGAAAGCCTGCCGCCGGAGCCTCCTGCTGAAGCCAAAGTCGGTGAGCGCCCTCAGCAGAAAGTTCCCGGCACCGCCAGCGCGATCGTCGGCATTCGTCGGCCCACGCCTGCTCAGCAGCCAGCTCCAGTTGGCGAGGCCAAGACGGCTGAAACTCCGCCGGCTGCCAAGCCCTCGCTGTCTCGACCTGAGCGAGTCTCCCCCGAAAAGGGATCGGCTGGTGGTGCTCAGCTCATAGGCCCACCGCGGCGGCAGGTTACCCCTCTTGTCCGCTCGTCTGAGGCCACCCAAAAGCCGGAGACTGTTTCTCAACCGGCAACCCCTCCCACTCCCTCTGAGTCTGCCGCGGCCAAAGCCAGCGGCTCGGAGCCCAGTCCTGTGGCCAAGCGCCCAATCGTACTCTCGCCCCCTCAACGAGCTACCTCCGGGACAAAACCGCCGGCAGAGCGGCCTGAACCGCCGCAAAAAGCTCCCGAGCCCAGTCGCCCCAGCCCCTCAGAAGCACCATCCCCCAGCCACGCCCGCGTTCCTCAGCCTGCAGAAGAAAAAGCTCCTTCTCCTCCACCTGCGCAGCGCCCCCGTCCACAACTGGTGAGCGCACCCGTTCGCCCTGGCACGCGCTCCCCGGCAACCAAAGAAGACAGTGTCAGCAGCAGCAAAGTCAGTGAAGCTCCTCGTCCGCAGCGGCGGATGGAATTGGTGGGGCCCCCTACCCGTCCTGTGGCCAAGCCAGCTCCCCCTGAGCCAGATGCCGCCTCTCCCTTGCCAGAGAGGATCCCTGGGGAACGTCCCAGCCCGGTGTTGGCGGAGGCTCCCGTAAGACCTACCCCACCCAAGGTCAAGCGCAAAACGGAAGAAGAAGAGGACGAGGAGTTGCAAGCTCTTAACCGACGGGCTGCCCGCGTCCAAGCCAAACGCAAACGCAGTCGGAGACGGGGGGAAGGAGATGGAGATGGTTTGGATTTGGATCCCATGACCATCATTTCAGCGGTCAAGCAGGCTGAGCTAAACGCCCTCAAGCCTTTGGCTCGCCCCACCGCCAAGCCTCCTTCCTATCGCCCACCCGTGGCAACGGCTGCTCCCACCGCCCGCCCCCGCCCTGCTGCTCGTTCGCAGCAGCAACCCACCTCCGCTGAAGCTGATGCTGCCGATCGCGCCAGCGGGACAGAGCCCTTGCCCGAAGAGAAGGTGTTGCTCTTGGATGGCAGCCTCACCGTTCAGGAATTGGCCCATCGCCTGCGCGTGGCCGAAACCGAGATCATCAAAACCCTCTTTTTCAAAGGGGTGATGGTGACCATCAACCAAGTCCTGGATGAATCGCTGGCCGAGTCGGTGGCCAAAGAGTTGGGCTATGAGATTCGCCGACCCGAGGCAGAACCCGAGGCCAAAAAAACCGAAATGCTGGATGTGGAGGACATCGACCATCTGGTCTCGCGTCCGCCGGTGGTAACCATCATGGGCCATGTGGATCACGGCAAAACCACTCTCCTCGATGCCATCCGCGACACCAAAGTGGCCCAGGGAGAGGCTGGCGGGATCACCCAGCGCATCGGTGCCTACCATGTGGATGTGAACTTTGAAGGCCAGAAGCGGCGCATTGTTTTCCTGGATACTCCTGGCCACCAGGCTTTTACCGCCATGCGCGCCCGGGGAGCCCGCGTCACCGACATTGCGGTTTTGGTGGTGGCCGCCGACGATGGGGTACAACCGCAAACTCTGGAAGCCATTAGCCATGCGCGGGCGGCTCAGGTGCCGATCATCGTGGCCATTAACAAGATCGACAAACCCGGCAGCCAGCCGGAGCGCATCAAGCAGCAGTTGGCGGAGCATGGCCTATTGCCAGAGGAGTGGGGTGGCGACACGCCCATGGTGGAGGTGAGCGCTCTCACTCGCCGTAACCTGGATGCTCTGCTGGAGATGATCCTATTGGTGGCCGATGTGGCGGAGCTGCAGGCCAACCCCAATCGTCCCGCTCGCGGCACGGTGATCGAGGCCCACCTGGACAAAGCCCGCGGGCCAGTGGCCACTTTGTTGGTGCAAAACGGCACCCTGCGGGTGGGGGATACCCTGGTGGCCGGCGCAGTGCTGGGCCGGGTCAAGGCGATGATGGACGATCGCGGCCAGCGGTTGCAAGAAGCCGGGCCCTCTTCGGCGGTACAACTGCTAGGCCTGGATGAAGTCCCGGCAGCCGGCGATGAGTTCCAGGTTTACACTGACGAAAAAGAAGCCCGTCGCATTGCCCAAGAGCGGGCGGAGGTGCTGCGGCAAACCCGTCTACAACAGGCGCTGCTGTCTCGTCGCGTGAGCTTGGGTAGCGTTTCCGCCAAAGCCCAAGAAGGTCAGCTCAAGGAGTTGAACTTGATCATCAAGACGGATGTCCAGGGATCCGCCGAGGCCATTCAGACAGCGCTGCGGGATTTGCCCCAAGAGGAAGTCCAGTTGCGGGTTCTGCTGGCGGCCCCTGGCGAGATCACGGAAACCGATGTGGATTTGGCTGCGGCCAGCGACGCCATCATCCTCGGTTTCAACACCACCCTGGCCCCCGGCGCCCGCCAGGCTGCCGATGACAAGGGCGTGGATGTGCGGGAGTACGACATCATCTACAACCTGCTGGACGATCTGCGGGCGGCCATGGAGGGCCTGCTGGAGCCGGAAGAAGTAGAGGAGCCGCTGGGTCAGGCGGAGGTGCGCCTGGTGATCCCCATCGGGCGCGGTGCGGTTGCCGGCAGCTATGTGCTCTCGGGCAAGGTGCAGCGCAATGCTCTGGTGCGAGTTCGCCGCAGAGGGGAGGTAGTTTACGAGGGACGTCTAGACTCCCTGAAGCGCTTCAAGGACGATGTGCGGGAAGTGGCTGCGGGCTTCGAGTGTGGGATCGGCATCGACAAGTTCCAATCCTGGCAGGAAGGCGACATCATCGAGGTGTACCAGATGGTCACCAAGCGGCGGACGCTGGCCTCTGTCTAGCTTCATCAAGGCACTTCAGGTTGGCCTGCCGGTCAGGCCTGTGTTCTCGGGCAGAGGATCCCAGACAGGGAGGGAAAATTTGAGCTGATCGCGTAAGCGGGACGGAGTCCTCAGAGGGGGGAATGGATGCAACAGAGCCAGAGACTGAGCCAGATGCTGTTTGTAACGCTGCGGGAGGATCCCGTTGAGGCCGAGCTGCCCAGCCACAAATTGCTGCTGCGGGGCTGCTTTATCCGGCGGCTCTCCCCAGGGATCTACACCTATCTGCCGCTCCTCTGGCGGGTGCTGCAAAAGATCTCGGAGATTGTCCGGGAGGAGATGAACGCCATCGGCGCTCAGGAGTGTCTTTTGCCCCAGCTGCAGCCGGCAGAGATCTGGCGGGAGTCGGGCCGCTGGGAGGTGTACACCCAGGCGGAAGGGATCATGTTTGCCCTTAAGGATCGCCAGGGACGTGAGCAGGCCCTAGGCCCCACCCATGAGGAGGTGATCACCTTGCTGGCCCGGGATCTCATCCGCTCCTATCGCCAGTTGCCGCAGACGCTCTACCAGATCCAGACCAAGTTCCGGGATGAGATTCGACCCCGCTTTGGCCTGATGCGAGGGCGGGAGTTCATCATGAAAGACGCCTACTCCTTCCATGCCAACGAGGAAAGCCTGCGCCAGACCTACCAGGATATGTACCGAGCCTATAGCCGCATCCTCAGGCGCTGTGGGCTGGAGTTTCGCGTGGTGGATGCTGATGCCGGGGCGATCGGGGGGCCATCGGCGGCCTCGCAGGAGTTTATGGTGCTGGCCTCTGCGGGAGAAGATGAGATCCTCTACACGCCCGATGGCTCCTATGCTGCCAATGTGGAAAAGGCTGTCTCCATCCCGCCGCAGGCTGCAGATTCTCCCTACGGATCTTTTCAGGTGTTGGATACACCGGGGACGGAGACCATTGACAAGCTCGCCGATTTCCTGAAGATTTCCCCCACCCTTATCGTCAAAAACGTCCTCTACCAAGCCCTTTACGACAACGGCCTGCGGGTGGCAGTGCTGCTCAGCATCCGCGGGGATCAAGAAGTCAACGAGGTCAAACTGGCCAACCACCTCAGCCGCTTGGCAGAGCGCTACCAAGCCAACAAGCTGCTCAAGCTCACCTTGGCGGATGCCGAGATCCAAAACAGTTGGCAGGGGGATCCCATCCCGGTGGGCTACATTGCCCCCGACTTGCCGGATAGCTGTCTGGGCCGGCAAAAAAACCTTGCCCCCCAGATCCTGCGCTTGGCCGACCAGACGGCAGCCCTGCTGCAGAACTTCGTAACCGGCGGCAACCAGGTGGGGCAGCACGTGGTGGGGGCCAACTGGGGCGAGCAATATCCCCTGCCGGAAGTGGTGGATGTGCGCAAGGCACAGGCGGGGGATCGGTGTTTGCTCAACCCCGACCAGATCCTGGAAACGGCCCGTGGCATCGAGATCGGCCATATCTTTCAGCTAGGCCTCAAGTTCTCGCTGCCAATGCGGGCCACCTTTACCGACGAACAGGGATCCGAGCAGCCCCTCTGGATGGGCTGTTATGGCATTGGGGTATCCCGCTTGGCCCAGGCGGCGGTGGAACAGTCCCACGATGCCAACGGGATCATCTGGCCCGTGGCCATTGCCCCCTATCACGTAGTGGTGGTGGTGCCCAACATCTCCGACGCCGAGCAGATGAGCGTGGCGGAAAAACTGGTGCAAGATCTCGCTGCTGCCGGCATCGAGACCCTCTGGGATGACCGGGACGAGCGGGCCGGCGTCAAGTTCAAGGATGCAGATCTCATCGGGATCCCCTATCGCCTCACCACGGGGCGCAGCCTCAAACAAGGCAAGGTGGAACTCAGCGAGCGGGCCAGCGGCCAAGCCACGGAAATTCCCATTGAAGAAGTGGTGACCACCCTGAAAGAGCGGATTGAAGCAGCCCTAGCTGTGCCAGACTGAGCGTGGTTTCTCCTGAACTCCATGCTGAACATCTCCATTCTTAAAGAAGACGAATCCTATACTTTTCGCTCTTATTTTGAGATGCCCTACGAGCCGGATGAAATCTTGGCTCAGTTTGGCTATCGACTGGAAATTGGGGAGTGGACATGGCCTGTTGCCCCTGCTCCACCTCAAACCCCAGTTCTGAAAGATCGGATCCGACAATTGTTACCTTTGGTTAGCCTCACCAGCGAAACAGCGCGGCGGGAATTGCTGGTGGCTCCTGTGCTGACCGAAGTGGCTCTCCATTGTCGAGTTCCTTTGCGGCTGGAGTATCCCCTGATGGTCAACAATTGGTTGAAGGGCAGCCTCGATTATCTGTTGCGAGGGAAGAACATCCTGCTGGTGGTTGAAGCCAAAAAGGACGATCTAACGCGGGCCTTTGTGCAAATGGCTGTAGAAATGATTGCCCTGGCGCAGGTGGAGCAGCAGGCTCAGATCTACGGTGCAGTGACGATGGGGTCTATCTGGCAGTTCGGACAAATTCTTGCCCATCAGCAGGTGATCAAACAAGACTTAACGCTGTATCGGGTACCTGAGGAGCTGGAAACCATTGCCGGCATTCTCACTGCCATGGTCAGCAACCCCAGCCCATCGTGAATTTAGTGACCATAAGTCATGAATCAAAAAACAGTCTGGTTTGCCCTAAAATTGATGCTGGCTGCTGCCGGGATCAGCACAGCCATCAAGTATGGTGGCCCTTACTTGGCCTTGCCGGAGCAAATACCGGTGGTGATCGGGATGATCGTTTTGCCCACCCTGATCGTGGCCGGGCTCCTGTGGCGCTGGCAAATGCAGTCTCCTCTATCCAAAACTCCCCTACAAGCCGGCAAGGGATCCCTGGCAATGGAAAACGATAAGGCCCTCACCCCCAGCCCCTCTCCCGGAGAAGAGAGGGAAGTTTGAACTGCTGGACATGCCAGGATTTCCAGATCCCCTGATGGGTGGGGGGAAGGCTATCGGGATGGATTGGGATCCCTTGAACCCCTTACTGCTGGGTAAGGCGCAAGGTTACCGTTGGGCTGGTTTGGTTGCCGGAAGTGGCCGTGAGATTCACCTGATACACCGTGCCAGAGGCCGGAATGGGAGGTCGAACGGTGATTGTGAAACGGCCCTGGGCATCTGCCTGCACAGTTTGGTTGGTCACGGTCTGTTGGGCGCTGATGATGCCGCCCAGAGAAGTAGAAGCCGTTACATTCACCCGCACCGAAGCATTGGGAGCTGTAGTGCCCTGCAGCGTAAACGAAGAGCCGGAAACCCGATCCTCATCCCGCAGGTTGGTGATCTGAGGCAAGAGGGGGCCGGGGGCGCTGACCGTGGCGGAAACCTCTTGGGTGGTCAGCCGCTGGATGCCCCCGGTGGCCCCTTCGATCAGGCGGGCCGGTTGTTCGGCGGTCATGAAGCGCACTTGGCCGCCATTTTCCAAGCGGGCGACGACGATCCCTTCCCGGGTGGTATCTTTCGCCTCGATTAGGGCGTTCACTACATAGGTGCCGCTGGAAACTTCCTGAGCCGGCAAGGTTTGCACTTGCCGTCCATCCTGGATGAGGTAAACCGTTACCCGGCTGGAAGGGGTACCTTTGACGGTGACCAACAGGATTTCTCCCGCTGCCAAAGGGCGACTGCCGGCATTGTGATCCACTAAGTCGATGGAAGCGCGGACAGGGCTGCCCACAGTGAAGCTCCAAGTCACGCGGCGGGTCACCCCCTGGGTATTGGTGAACTCCAGCAGAACTTCCCGGCGCCCCGGCGGCAGGGGTTGGGCAGGGCGATAGGTGAAGAAATCGCGGGTAATCACCGACTGGGAAGTGACGTCTTGGCCATCCAGGAAAACCCTCACCGTTTCCGGACGCACGCTGACTCCATCTTGGCTGCGGAAAGAAGCCGAGATTGGGGAGGTAGGTTCAACATTGGTGGCCGCTTGAGCTGGGCTGGGATCCGTAATTTGCTGAGCCCTTGCAGGCAAGCTCGACAACCCCACAACCGCAGCGCCAATCACCAAGGCCCGGGGAAACCAGGAATACAAGTTATCGCTCATGAGACCATCCGCAAGAAAAAATATAGAGTACAGGCGGACCGCACAGGCAAACAGAGTCCAGGAGAATATCGGCCTCGATATCCTGTTCGCATCCTGTCACAGGGGATGGCCCCTGTCGATACGCCTAAACCTCTGATTGGCTCCCCAATAGAGTCAATTCCAACGTCAAAACCGGGCAAAGTCAACTGCCATCTGCCGTGCCGGATCCCACGTCCATCCTGGCAAAATCCAGAAGATGACTGTAGGTGAGGATGTAAGGGATCCCTTTGAAGGATTTGACTTAACTTGTGTTCGATGGGTAATCGATGGGTATCAGCTCATCTCAATTCACAAAAATAGCCCCTGTCGCTTGCAGATCGAGGCAATGATCGCCGGAGACATCGTTGACCAGCCGCACCTCTACGGTGATCACATTCAAGGGATCCACGCTCACCTGGTAGCCCACAGGAGCCAACATCGGCGTGTTGATGGCCATGCAGTTGGGGATCAGCAGGTTGCTCAGGCGCAACGTTTCGCCGGCAGGCAGTTCCGAGACCTTCTGACGGGGATCGGTAAAGCCGTATTCCAAAGGCAGACCTGTGCGATTGCGGATCACCAGCTCGGCAGGTAGGTTGGAGTTAAAGCGGGCTACCGGGCGATCGAAGACCGATTGATCGACACCCACAGGCAGGCGCGGCAACGGCACGGTTTGGAAGGTGGGCTGAGCGGCAGCAGGGCCCTGTCCGGCAACCCAGGCTCCCAACAGGGCCGCCATCGTCAAGCGGATTCCTTTGCTTCGTTCTGCGTACCTCATGCTTCTGCCTCAGAATGCGCCTTGTGCAAAACTGGGATCCCATGGCAGGCCAAATGAGTGCTTCTCCTTGCCTGCTTGTATTGTTGCCAAAAATGGCTGGATGGGCCAGATGGCCGTCGCTTTTTCAAAGTTGCCCCCCTCTTCGGCCACCGGAGAGCCACACAGCAGGGATCCTCGCGCGGAAGGCTAAGTTGGAGCTGAGCAGAGCTGAAGATGGAAGCAAGGAACAGCCATGCCAGGAGAACCGGAAAAGCCAGAAAAAATGATTCTTGGAAAGGCAGCCTCATTGCAGGCCAGGCGCTGACCATTTTGGCTCTCCTGGGGTCAGCAGCAATCCTGATGGCGGGTTTCCTTCGCTAAACCGAGCTTTCAGATCCACAGTTGGCCCAAAAACTTCAGCACATTGACGGAAGCCGACCTTCCCTCTTCAAAGCAATGGTGGAAATGAATGTTGGGTTTTCAACCCATCCCTCATGACGATTCCCTCGATTGTTGAAGATGCCTTAAAAGCAGGAGTGCTGTCTCTGGAGCAAGAGGCCGCCATCTACTCCATTCTCCACAATCACCCCTGCACCGAGGCCGACCTGAATGCTTTGGAAGTTCTGTTGGACAAGTTAGGCCATTTCCCCGACTCTGCCGACTCAAGGCCGCAAGCCACAGGGTGAAAAGCAGCCCAGCAGAGAAGGGATCCCTGCTGGGTCTAGCCCCACGAAAAGGGAAACTCAGCTCAGCAACCGGCGGGCAGTGTTGAGCACGTTCTCCACCGTGAAGCCGAACTTCTCCATGCACACCGGGCCGGGGGCAGAGGCGCCAAAGCGGTCGATGCCAATGGCCACCCCCTCAAACCCCAGGTACTTGTGCCAGCCGAAGGTGCAGCCTGCCTCGACGGAGACGCGCTTGGTGACGTTGGGGGGCAGAACGGAATCGCGGTAGCTCTGGGGCTGGGCCTCAAACAGCTCCATACAGGGCATAGAGACCACCCGCACGGCCCGGCCTTCCTGCTTCAGTTGGGCTGCAGCTTTCACCGCCAGCTCCAGTTCAGAGCCGGTGGCGATCAAGATCAGCTCTGGATTGGGGGCATCCACCACCACATAGGCCCCTTTGGCTACGCCTTCAACAGAGGTGCCCTCCACCGGGTTGACGGCTTGCCGGGTAAACACCAGCACAGAAGGGGTGGTCTTGGCTTCTAGGGCCACCTGGTAGGATCCCACCGTTTCGCGGGCATCTGCCGGGCGCAGCACATAGAGATTGGGAATGGCCCGCAGGGAGGCCAAAGTTTCCACCGGCTGGTGAGTGGGGCCATCTTCCCCCAAGGCGACGGAGTCGTGGGTCATGACGTGCAGCACCCGCACCTGCGAGAGGGCGGACAGGCGGATGGCAGGCCGCATGTAGTCGGTGAAGATCAAAAAGGTGGCGTCGTAAGGGATGAGACCTCCATGAAGCGCCATGCCGTTGGCAATGGCTCCCATGCCGTGTTCCCGCACCCCAAAGCGGAAGTTACGCCCCTCGTAAGAGCCGGCCTGAAACTCTGGGATCCCCTTTAGATAAGTCATGTTGGAGTGGGCGAGATCTGCGGATCCCCCCAGCAGTTCCGGCACCGCTTTGGCCAAGGCATTCAGACAAAACTTGGAGAGGTTGCGGGTGGATTCTCTGCCGGTTTCGGCAATGGGGGCCAGCGCTTCTTTCCAGCCCACCGGCAGCTCCCCGGCCATGATGCGCTTGAACTCGGCGGCCTCTTCGGGGTAAGCCTTCTCGTAGGCGGCGAAGCGCTCGTTCCACTCGGCCTCGGCCTTGGCCCCTTTTTCGATGGCCTGGCGGAAGTGGGCCAGCACCTCGTCGGGAATGTAAAACTCCGGCTCCAGAGGCCAACCCAGGTTTTGTTTGGTGAGCTTCACCTCTTCCGGCCCCAAGGGTGCCCCATGGACGCTCTCGCTGCCGGCCTTGTTGGGGGATCCGTAGCCGATGGTGGTCTCGACAATGATCAAAGAAGGCTTGTTGGTGACTTCCTTGGCTTTTTGGATGGCCTCGGCGATCCCTTTCAAGTCGTGGTTGCCATCCTCTACTTTTTGCACATGCCAGCCGTAGGCTTCATAGCGTTTGCCCACATCTTCCGTAAAGGCGATTTCCGTTCTGCCGTCGATGGAGATGTGGTTGCTGTCGTAGAGCATGATCAGCTTGCCCAGTTGCAGGTGGCCGGCCAAAGAAGCTGCTTCGGAAGCCACCCCCTCCATGTTGCAGCCATCCCCCAAGATCACGTAGGTGTAGTGATCCACAATGGTGTGGCCGGGCTTGTTGAAGCGGGCGGCCAGATGGGCCTCGGCAATCGCCAGCCCAACCGCATTGCCCACCCCTTGCCCCAGCGGGCCGGTGGTCACCTCCACCCCCGGAGTTTCAAAGTTTTCCGGGTGGCCGGGGGTTTTGGAGCCCCACTGGCGGAACTGCTTAATGTCCTCCAGGCTTACATCGAAGCCGGTTAGGTGCAGCAGCGCGTACTGCAGCATGCAGCCATGCCCCGCCGAGAGCACAAAGCGATCCCGATCCACCCACTTGGGGTTGCGGGGGTTGAACTTCATGAACTGCTGCCACAACACATAGGCCATGGGTGCTGCTCCCATCGGCAGGCCAGGGTGGCCGGAGTTGGCCTTCTGAACAGCATCCACCGCCAAAAAGCGAATCGTGTTGATGGCAAGTTGTTCCAGAGAGGGAGGAGCAGCAACAACCATGTGGGATCCCTATCGCTCGACATTTGCTTTCCAGTATGCCGCGTTTTGGGTCGTGCTTCCGAGGCGGCAGGGATCAATTGGGCCGGGAAATTGGCTTTGTCCAAATTCCAACGGGGCCAAATGGCAGGCTAAGCTGAGTGATACCGTCGCTGCTGTTTCGTGCTGGAGCGCTTCTTTGACTGTTGTTTCTTCTTCTCCTGGCGGCAAACCCTCCTGGCTGCGGGCCAAGGCCCCTCAACGGGTGGGATCCGTCAAACAACTGCTGCGGGACTTGGGCCTAAACACGGTTTGCGAAGAGGCTTCCTGTCCCAACCTGGGGGAGTGTTTTGCCAACGGCACCGCCACCTTTTTGATCATGGGCCCGGCCTGTACCCGCGCCTGCCCCTACTGCGATATCGACTTCACCAAACGCCCTCTGCCCCTGGATGCCACCGAACCCCTGCGGGTGGCAGAAGCAGTGGAACGCTTGGGATTGCGCCATGCGGTGATTACGTCGGTGAATCGGGACGACCTGCCCGATGGGGGAGCCAGCCAGTTTGTGGCCTGCATTGCGGAAATCCGCCGCCGCATGCCCCAGACCACCATCGAGGTCTTGATCCCAGACCTATGTGGTAACTGGCAGGCGCTGCAGCAGATCTTGGCCGCCCAACCGACGGTGCTCAACCACAATACCGAAACGGTGCCCCGCCTCTATCGCCGTGTACGCTCGCAAGGGAACTACGAGCGCTCCCTCAAACTGTTGGAGTTGGCACGGCAATGGGATCCCGGCCTGTACACCAAGTCAGGGGTGATGTTGGGCCTGGGAGAAACTGCCGAGGAGATCTTGCAGGTGATGCGGGATCTGCGCCGGGCAGGGTGTGACATTCTCACCTTGGGCCAGTATCTGGCTCCCAGCCCCAAGCACTTGCCGGTGGAGCGCTATGTCACCCCAGAGGAGTTCGACCATTGGCGACGGGTGGGAGAGGAACTGGGCTTTTTGCAGGTGGTGTCTTCGCCCCTAACCCGCAGCTCCTACCATGCCGAGGCTGTGCAAGAGTTGATGCAGCGCTTTCCCAGGAGGAGCTCCTGAGCGCTGGGGCCTCGCCGGCTGCCCGACCTTGTGGGTTGCGCGAGAGAAGAACCCTACTCTGAGATTGGCTCAAGGCCGGGTTTCAGGGCGGCTACAACGTCAGGGATCCCACCTTGTGCTCTATGAGCTGCGCCAGATCTTGCAGGAAGGCCGCTGCATGGGCGCCGTAGATGACACGGTGATCGCAGGTGAGGTTCACCTGCATTTGGGAACGGATGGCAATGGCTTTTTCCGGCGTCGCCACCACCGTGGGGCGAGAAGCGCCGATGGCCAAAATGGATCCCTGGTTGGGGGGCAAAATGGCATCGAAGCGATCCACCCCGAACATGCCCAGGTTGGAGAGGGTAAAGGTGCCGCTATTGTACTCTTCCGGCTGCAGTTGCTTGCGCCGCGCCCGCTCCACCAGATCCTTCCAACGGCGGGAGATCTCGTACAGATCGAGCCGGTTGGCCTGCTTCAAGACAGGAGTGATCAGCCCGCCATCCTCCATGGCCACCGCCACCGCGATGTTGATATCGGCTTTGTAGTGGATCCCGCCTTCTGTGTAGCTGGCATTCAGAAGGGGGTGCTTCTCCAGGGTCATGGCCACGGCTTTGACCAAGAGGGCCGTCAGGGTGACTCCTTTGGGCTTCACCTGTTGGTAGAGGTGATCCAGGCTATCGGTGGTGATGGTGTAGCCGACGTGGAACACCGGCACGCCCAGGCTGGCGTTCATGTTGCGCACCACCGCCGCTTGTAGGGTGCTGAGGGGAACTGTCTCTCCCAAGGGGACAGCCACAGGAGTTGGAGGCGCGGGGGCTGGAGCAGAGGGGGCAGCCACTGCAGGAGCGGAAAGGGCCGCTGCCCGCTCCACGTCTTCGGCTATGATGCGACCGTTGGGGCCAGAGCCGCGCACGGTGCGCAGATCGATCCCCAGGCTCTCCGCCAGTTTTTTCGCCCGTGGAGAAGCCACGATCCGCTGGGATCCGGCGCCATCCGATCCATTTGGCAGTGTAAAGGTGGGGGTTGCCGCAGGGGCAGGACTTGTCGGCTGAGCTGCAGAGGCGCGGTCTGCGCTAGGTGGAGCCGCAGGGGTAACGCCAGCAGCGAGGGCCTTGGCTTTTTCCTGGGCCTGGGCCACTTCTGCCTCGCTTTCGGCAATCAGGGCGATGGGCGCGCCCACCGGGGCCGATGCTCCTGCCGGAATGAGGATGCTGGCCAGGATGCCGCTGTGGAAGGACTCCACGTCCATGTCCGCTTTGTCGGACTCCACCACCAGGATGTTTTCTCCTTTCTCCACGCGGTCGCCGGGGTTTTTCAGCCAGGCGACGATCTTGCCCGTTTCCATGGTGGAGCTGAGGGCCGGCATGGAGAGCTCGTGGATCATGGCGGGGATGGCAACACAGCAGAGAAGATTGTAACCCAGCCAACGCGATCTCAGCGCAGCCCCCTGAGCCTATTGGGTACCGTCGCCTTCCGCCTCAGCCACCACCAACAGAGTTTTCAACAGGGAATCGGGGTTGAGGCTGATGGAATCGATCCCCGCCTGCACCAGGAAGCGGGCGAAGTCGGGGTAGTCGCTGGGGGCCTGCCCGCAGATGCCGATCTTGCGGCCATGGCTTTTCACCGTCTGGATCACCTGGGCGATCATCCGCCTGACGGCCTCGTTGCGCTCGTCAAAAAGGTGGGCCACCAGGGCTGAGTCGCGATCCAGGCCCAGAGTGAGCTGGGTGAGGTCGTTGGAGCCGATGGAGAAGCCGTCGAAGATCTGGCAGAACTCGTCGGCCAGGATAACATTGCTGGGCAATTCGCACATCACGTACACCTGCAGACCGTTTTCTCCCCGCACCAGGCCATGGCGGGCCATCTCTTCCAGCACCTTGTGCCCCTCTTCCGGCGTGCGGCAGAAGGGGATCATCAAGATCACGTTGGTCAGGCCCATCTCATCCCGCACCCGTTTCATGGCCCGACACTCCAAGGCAAAGCCCTCACGGTAGCGGGGATCCGTGTAGCGGGAGGCCCCCCGCCAGCCAATCATGGGGTTTTCCTCGTGGGGTTCGTAGCGGGATCCCCCCAACAGGTGGGCATACTCGTTGCTCTTGAAATCCGACAGCCGCACGATCACCGGCTTGGGGTAAAAGGCGGCAGCAATGGTGGCCACCCCCTGGGCCAGCTTGTCCACAAAGTACTCCGGCTTGTCGGCATACTGGGCGGTGAGCTCTACCAGGCGCGGCTCCTCTTTCACCGCCTGCTCGTAGTTGAGCAAAGCCAGCGGGTGGACCTGAATGTGGTTGGCAATGATGAACTCCAGCCGCGCCAGCCCCACGCCATCGCAAGGGATCCCGCTGAGGCCGAAGGCTTTTTCTGGGTTGCCCACATTCATCATCAGCTGGGTGCGGGGGCGGGGCAGCTCCTCGAGGGGGATCTCTGTAACTTCATAGGACAGCAAGCCAGGATAGACGCGCCCTTCCTCCCCTTCGGCGCAGGAGACGGTGATGGGCTCGCCGGAACGGAGCACCTGCGTGGCGTTGCCGCAGCCAACAATGGCCGGGATCCCCAGCTCGCGGGCGATGATGGCCGCATGGCAAGTTCTGCCCCCCTGGTTGGTGACGATGGCGCTGGCCTTTTTCATGATTGGCTCCCAGTCGGGATCCGTTTTTTCGGTCACCAGCACCTCGCCGGCCTGAAACTGATCCGAGCGGCGCACATCCAAAATGACGCGGGCTGTGCCCTGGCCAATGGCCTCGCCTACGGCCCGTCCCCGCACCAGAGGCTCGGGCTGCGCCCCAGGCTGGGTGAAGCGATAGGTGGTCAGCTGGTTGGCCCCTTTTTGCGACTGCACCGTTTCGGGGCGGGCCTGGACAATGAACAGCTCGCCCGTGATCCCATCTTTGGCCCACTCGATGTCCATGGGGGTGAAGCGGCCCCGCAGTGCCGAGTAGTGCTCTTCGATAAGGCAGGCCCAGCGAGCCAACTCCAGGATCTCGTCGTCCTTGAGGGCATATTGCCGGCGTAGGCTTTCGGGGACGGGTACGTTTTTGGTGAGGCGGGATCCCTCCTCGTCGTAGACCAGCTTCAGGGCCTTGCTGCCCAGCTTGCGGGAGAGGATGGGGCGCAGTCCCTGCTTGAGGGTGGGTTTGAAGACCACGTACTCATCGGGGTTGACGATCCCTTGCACCACGTTTTCCCCCAGACCATAGGCGGCGGTGATGAGCACTGCGTCTTTGAAGCCGGTTTCCGGGTCGATGGAGAACATCACCCCCGAACAGGCCAGGTCGGAGCGCACCATCTTCTGCACCCCCACCGAAAGGGCCACTTGAAAGTGGTCAAAGCCCTTGATTTGGCGGTAGGAAATGGCCCGGTCGGTAAACAGGCTGGCAAAACAGTGGTGGCAGGCGTTGAGCACCGCCCGCACTCCACGCACGTTCAGGTAGGTCTCCTGCTGGCCGGCAAAGCTGGCATCCGGCAAGTCTTCTGCCGTGGCACTGGAGCGCACCGCCACATCGGTGTCGGGGCCGTAGCGCTCGCACAGCTTTTGGTAGGCTTCGGCGATGGCCTGCTCTAGCTGAGGGGGGAAGGGAGTTTGCAAGATCAAGGTGCGGGCAGCCTTGCCCCGCTCGCGCAAATTTTGGACATTCTCAATGTCTAAGTCTTTGAAAATCTCCTGCAACTTCTCCTCTAGGCCCGCAGAGGCGATGAACTGGCGATACGCATGGGCGGTGGTGGCAAATCCTGTCGGCACCTGGATCCCCTTTGAGGTGAGCTGCTGCAGCATTTCTCCCAAGGAGGCGTTTTTCCCGCCTACCTGAGCAATATCCCGTAGGCCCACCTCTGTGAGAGACAAAACCAAGGGCGGCTCTGAGCCAAGCTGGGGTTGAGAGGGTTGCTGAAGCTGGGATCCCCTGGTTGCTCCATCCGACATGCCTTACCTCCTTCTTAGATCCATTGAGCGATCCATTGAGCCAACGCCAATTGCTGGGGTGTGCTGTGTTGTCGGCTTGGGATCGCTCCCGGCTCTCCTATGCCAACACTCGGCCCAACTCATTCTTGGTGGGCCATAGCCTCACTCTAGTCAGGATTTTCTGCCCCTTAAAATTGCCCAGGGATCCCCCCAAGAAGGCTTAGAAGGCGATGAGACAAGGCAGATCCCCCCACCACCTGCCTGCGGAAGTTGCTGCAAATCTTCGACCTTTTTTACTCAGTGCAAAAGTAGCCGGGCTGCCACAATGGTCAAAGAAGGCAATTTGGGCAACAACGGCATGGAGGGCCACAAGGAGGCTGCAGCAGACATTCGCCAGATCAGGGTGACGGAAAAACAGCAGGGCTTGCGGCTGGATCGAGGATTGGCAGAGCAACTGCCGGAGCTGTCGCGGTCGCGCCTGCAGCAGCTTATCCGCCAGGGCCAGGTTTGGCTCAATGGGCAGCCCTGCCGGGATAAGGATCGCCCCCTGCAAGCTGGGGATGAAGTCGAGGTGCGGATCCCGCCAGCCACCCCGACTGCCCTGCAGCCGGAGCCGATCCCCTTGGACATTCTTTACGAAGATGACGATTTGCTTGTGATCAACAAGCCCCGCGGTTTGGTGGTGCACCCTGCCCCCGGCCACGCCAGTGGCACCCTGGTGCACGCCCTGCTGGCCCACTGCCCCCATCTTTCAGGCATCAACGGCGAGCTGCGTCCAGGTATTGTCCATCGCCTTGACAAAGACACCACTGGTGCCCTGGTGATTGCCAAACACGATCAGGCCCACCAGCACCTACAAGCCCAGATCCAGGCCAAAACCGCCCGGCGCATCTACTTGGGGGTGGTGTTTGGCCGGCCGGCCCAAAGCCAAGGCACCGTCTCTGCCCCCATTGGGAGGCACCCGGTGGATCGGCAGAAAATGGCCGTCCTGACCCCTGGCCAAGGGCGAGTGGCGGTAACCCACTGGCAAGTGTTGGAGCGGCTGGGCAACTACACCCTGATGCAGTTTGAGCTGGAGACCGGGCGCACCCATCAAATTCGGGTGCATGCTGCCCACATGCGCCTACCCATTGTCGGGGATCCCCTCTACACCCAGAGCAAAACCAGCCCTGTTAAGCTGGGCGGCCAAGCTCTCCATGCCTGGAAGCTCTCCTTTGTTCACCCGCGCACAGGCCAGCCGCTGCAGTTTACCGCTCCCCTGCCGGAGGAGTTTGAGCGGCTCTTGCGGCAGTTGCGCAGCCAGGCGGGCTAGGCAGCCTCTGGGGTTTCCCCCTTGCTTTGCCTGGTCATTGCAAACGGCTGTGGAACAGCTGGTTGGTTGATCCCCAGCTCCCCTCGCCCGCAAGGGGTGAGGGTCAGCGGCGAAGGGTCTTCATCTTGTTTGAAACGAGTATGCCCAGTTGTCCCCACACCCGTGGGGGTGAACCCGGCCAGAGAAGAGAATTAAGACAATCTCACATCTGCTGGGATCCCTTGCGTGGATGAGTAACACTGGGACTAGGTCGCAGAAGCGGCGCGTAGCGCAATCTCAAGGAGCCGAACATGAGCAAGAGCTTGCTGGAGCAGTTGCGAGAGATGACCGTCGTGGTGGCTGATACGGGGGATATCAACGCCATCGAGAGCTTTAAGCCGCAGGATGCCACCACCAATCCCTCTTTGATCACAGCGGCTGCCCAAATGCCCCAGTACCAGGGCATTGTCGATGAAACCTTGCTCAAGGCCCGCCAAGAACTGGGATCCAAAGCCGACATCAAAACCGTGGTGGCCCACGCCATCGATCAACTGGCCGTGGCCTTTGGCGTGCGCATTTTGTCCATCATTCCTGGCCGGGTCTCGACGGAGGTGGATGCCCGCCTCTCTTACGACACAGAAGCCACAGTTGCCAAAGCCCGCCATTTGATCGAGCTCTACAAGGCGGCAGGAGCGGATCCCAAGCGGGTGCTGATTAAAATTGCCTCGACTTGGGAAGGGATCCGGGCTGCCGAGATCCTGGAGAAAGAAGGGATCCACTGCAACCTTACCCTGTTGTTTGGCTTGCACCAAGCCATAGCCTGCGCCGAAGCGGGGGTGAAGCTGATCTCGCCCTTTGTGGGCCGCATCTTGGATTGGTACAAGAAACACACGGGCCGGGAGAGCTATCCCCCTGCCGAAGATCCGGGGGTGCAGTCGGTGACCCAGATTTACAACTACTTCCGCAAATACGATTTTCCGACGGAAGTGATGGGGGCCAGCTTCCGCAACATCGGGGAGATCATCGAGTTGGCCGGCTGCGATCTTCTCACCATCTCGCCCGCCTTGCTGGCGGAGCTGCAGAACACCGAGGGTTACCTGGAGCGCAAACTGGATCCGGAAAAAGCCAAGAAAATGGACATCCCGCGCCTGGTGATGGATCGAGCTACCTTCGACCAGATGCACCGGGAAAACCGCATGGCCTCAGAAAAGCTGGAAGAAGGGATCCAGGGCTTCTCCAAAGCGCTGGAGGTGCTGGAAAAACTGCTCACCGAGCGGCTGCAGAAGCTGGAGGGTGCCAAGGAAACCATTACCCACGCCGCCCAGGATGTCTTCCGCCTCTACGACCTGGATGGGGATGGCTTCATCACCCGCGAGGAGTGGATGGGGGCAGATCGCGTTTTCGATGCCCTGGATACCAACCAAGATGGCAAAATTACCCCTGAGGAAATGTTGGTCGGCCTAGGGGCAGCGGTCTATCTGAAGAATTAGCCGCTGGCAGCCGGCCTGGGAAAACCTCAAGGTCTATGGGCGAGAACTTTCGCCACATCGGAGACGGGGTGGCCGCCCTGGAAGCGCAAGCCCGCCGCTGGATTGCCCAGCGGCTGCAAGGGATCCCTTACGATCCGCCGCCGGGGCCAGTAGCCAGGCAGGTGCTGCATTGGATCGAGACGGATCTGCTGCCGCGCCTGCAGCAAACCCCCCAGGAGCTGGAGAACCTGCTGCATGGGCTAGGGGGCGGCTATGTGCCCAGCGGCCCTTCCGGCGCCCCCACCCGAGGCCGAGTGGACGTGTTGCCCACGGGGCGCAACTTTTACTCGGTGGACATTCGCGCCATCCCCACCCCCACCGCCTGGCAGGTCGGCTCACTGGCCGCCGAGCGGCTGGTGGAGCGCTACGTGCAAGAGCAGGGGGAATATCCCCGTCGCCTGGGCTTATCCGTTTGGGGCACTTCAACTCTAAGAACTGGCGGCGACGATTGGGCCGAGGCCCTGGCGCTCTTGGGGGTCAAACCCCGCTGGGATGGAGGACGGGTGGTGGACATCGAGATCCTGCCTGTAGCGGTTTTGGGCCGCCCCCGTGTGGATGTAACCTTGCGCATTTCTGGCTTCTTTCGCGATGCCTTTCCCAATCTGATTGCCCTGTTTGACCGGGCCGTGCAGGCCGTGGCTGACCTGGAGGAGCCAGAAGCCGACAATCCCCTGCGGGCCCACGTGCTGGCCGATACCCAGTACTGGCAGGAGCAAGGGATCCCAACGCAAGCAGCGGCGGAGCGGGCGCGGCTGCGCATCTTCGGTTCCAAGCCAGGGGCCTACGGGGCCGGCCTACAGGGGCTGATCGAGGCGCAAAACTGGGAAACAGAAGCGGATCTGGCCCGCGCCTACCTCAACTGGAGCAGCTACGCCTACCGGGCCGATGGCGAGGGAGAGCCGGCCCCCGAAGCCCTGCGGCGGCAATTGGCCCACCTGCAAATTGTGCTCCACAACCAAGACAACCGCGAGCACGACCTGCTGGACTCCGATGACTACTACCAGTTTCAAGGGGGGATGGTGGCGGCAGTGCGAACGCTCCAGGGCCGCAACCCGCGGATCTACTTCGGGGATCACGCCCGTCCCCACAACCCTAAGATCCGCACCCTGGCCGAAGAAATTGACCGCGTCTATCGCGCCCGCGTGATCAACCCCAAGTGGATTGCCGGCGTGATGCGCCACGGCTACAAGGGCGCCTTCGAGATGGCTGCCACCCTGGACTACCTCTTTGCCTACGACGTCACCACCCATGCTGTGCCGGATTTCATGTACGCCGGCCTGGCCCGCGCCTACCTATTGGATCCCCAAGTCCAGCAGTTCCTGCGATCCCGCAACCCCTGGGCGCTGCGGGACATGAGCGAGCGGCTGCTGGAAGCCCACCAGCGGGGCTACTGGCAAGAGCAGGCCCTGGAATTGCTGCCTCAGATCGAAGCCCTGATGCTGGAGATGGAAGCCTACCTGGAATCCCGCTCTCCCGTGGCGAGAGAAGGTTAAGTTCTGCTAAGATTTTTTCATCCAAACCAGTTGTGGAGGGATCCCAGGCCATGAGCAAATCTGAGCTGTTGCGAGAGATTCTGGGGCCACTGTTGGAGGACTACCGCTACTGGTTTGAGCGTTCTCGCCGCTTTTTGCAGGAAGAGACCCTGGAATTTATCAGCCCAGAAGAGCAGCAGTCCTTGCTGGAAGAGGTTTTGGCTGCCCAGGCGGAGCTACAGGTAGCCAAAGCGCTTTATCAGGCCTCTGATCAAGAGGTTGGCATCGACCCTGGGCTGATGGCAAAATGGCATCGCCTGCTTATGAAATGTGCCGAATTGGGCCGTCAATTTCGCCAGATTCACCCCTCCCCCGACCTGTAATGCTGCAGATTCTCTACCTCATCGCTTTTGTGGCCATTGCCTTTTTGGCCCTGCGCAACTTGGTTACCAATGTCATCACACTGGGCGTGGAAGAGCGCAAGGCCTCTCCTCGTCGTGCCCGCAGGCGGATCCCTCACCCAGAGCTGCTGGATGAAGATGGCAACCTCACCGAGGAGCCTCTACTGGTGATTCGCTCGGCCAGCTTGGAAGAAGCTCGCAGCCGTTTGGAAGATCTCTATTCCGGCTCGCCGGACGAAGATTAGGGGAGTTTCTTGGGCTTTCTCTCTTGGGCGTGGCTGCACTAGCCTGGGAAGGTACTGCGCGCCATTTGCCCGAGCGTCTGGTGGGCGAGTCAACGGAGATGGGATCCGACTTCAACGTGGAATCGGTGCTGGAGGCGGTGCTCGGCAAGCTGAAGGTTTTGGCGGAAACGGGACAAACCTTTGGTCAGCCGATCACTATTGGTGAGACGATTATTGTCCCTTACATGTCCTTGCATTTTGGCTTGGGTGGGGGAGGGGGTAACTTTGGAAAGACTGCTCCTGGCTGTCGCGGCAACGGCGGGGATCCGGCCAGTCTGTTCGGGGGAGCGGGGGGTGGGGTGCGCATCGAGCCAGTTGGCTTTCTGGTGATCCGAGGCGAGCGAGTGGAGCTGCTGACCACCGTCCAGAAGCCCGACCAGTGGAACCAACTCAGCGAGACTCTGGTGCCCCTGTTGCAGCAGTGGCTGCAAAATCGTGCCGGCAACTCCTGAAGGGACTAGCCGCGAATGGAGAGGCGGGATCCCTGGGGAGAGGGTTGTACCTCAATGCGGCGGGGGAAAGCATCCTGCAGGCTGGGGATGTGGGTAATCACCAAGATGCAGGCAAAGTCCGGGGCGATGGCGTTGATGGCGGCCAGCAGTTGGGCGCGCCCGGTGGCATCCTGGGATCCAAACCCCTCGTCGATGATTAAGGTTTGCAGGTCGGATCCCGAGCGCTGGGTGAGCAGGCGGGACAAGGCCAGGCGAATGGCGAAGTTGATGCGAAAGGCTTCTCCACCGGAGTAAGTCTCGTAGGGGCGGGTGCCGTGGGGATCGGCAATGAGAATGTCGAGGGTGTCATAGGGACTCCGTCCCGCTACGGAGGACAGCTTGGCCGGTGAGCAATAGCGTCGCCCGGAGCGCTGGGTAACCAATTGCAGGTGCAGGCGGTGTTGGGTAAGGCGGGCCAGGATCTGGTTGGCCTGGGCTTCCAGCTCGGGCAGGACATTTTCGACGATCAGGGCGGGGATGCCGTTGCGACCATAGGCATTGGCCAGCTCTTGGTACACCTGCTGCTGGCGGCGGGCCTGTTGCAGTTGCTGTTCCAGCTCGGCCTGTTCCGCCTGCTGTTGAACCGCCTGTTGTAGCCGTTGTTGGGCGGCCCCTATCTGAGACAGCACCTCATCCAGCCGCCGGCGGTGCTTCCGCAGGGTTTGGCGGATCCCTTCCAGCTGAGCAGGCAAAACCTCGGGATGCTCCGCCAGTTGTTGCTGAAGCCGTTCCAACTCTTGGGTGGCCTGGGCAAAGTGCTGGCGGCTTTCCTGTAGGCGTTGGGATAAGGCTTGGGTGCGGGCCGCCACCTCCGGCAGTTCCTGGCGGGCCACCTGTAGGGCTTGCAGGCGCACCGGCCAGAGTTGCGCTTGGGCCAGTTCGGCTTTCACCTGCTGGTGCAGGGATCCATCGTAGCCCAGGTGGTTTAACGCCTGTTCCACCTGAGCCAACCGCTCCGCCAGGGGAGAATCCGATCCCACTGGCGGGACGGAGTCCTTGGATCCCACCTGTTGCAGGGTTTCCAGTTGTGCCTGTAGAGATGCGATTTGCTCGCAGAGGCGAGAGCGGCGCTCTTGGGCCTTGCGGAGTTCTTGAGAGCGGCCCAGGGCCCAGCGCCAGCGCTCCAGTTCTCCCCGTTGTAGGGCGTGCTCGCGCTCGTCATAGCCCAGTTGGTGCAGGGCCTGCTGGATCTGCTGGAGCTGTTGCCGAGCTTCTTGAGCGTAAGCTTCCCGGTCGAGGATTTCCCTCAACTCTGCCGCTTCTGCTTGCCAGAGCTGGATTTGCCGGCGGCGTTCCTGCTCGGCTTCCCACTGCTGTTGCAATCGCCCTTGAAGGTGCAGGCGCTCATCCCAAGTGGCCAGTTCTTGGCTAAGACGGCGGTATTCTTCTTGCAAGAGTTCGATCTCCCGGTCGGCCACCGCCAGTTGTTCGCGGATAACAAACAGTTGGCCAGCAATTTCTTCTTGACGCTCGCGGTGTTTTTTCAGCACCACATCCCGCAGGCGCGGGCTGAGGGGACGGGCGCAGAGGGGGCAAGTCCAGTTGCGACGGCGTTGCGGAGCCATAAAGCCGGATCCCTGCGGCTCTGGTGTTGGCGTTGCGGGGGATGACTCGGCAGGTTGGCCGGCGGAAGATAGGGCCGGGGATACCTCCTCTTGTTCTGCTGCCTCCTCGACAAGGGCTGTCACTCTTGCCAAAGTGGGGATGGGGCGGCGCTCTCCCTGATCTTGTTCGCCTCGCGGAGCACTTTGAGCGGAAAACACCTCTTGACCTTCATCCCAGCTGGTCACCAACAGGCGGCAGCGTTCTTCTTCCTGTTGCCACTGTTGCTGGAGAACCCGCTGGCGTTCCTGGAGCTTTTGCACGAACAGCCGTCGTTCTTGGACTTTTTCCAACACCCGCTGCTGGTAGAGACGCCGTCGCTCCAGCTCTGCCAGGGCGGCCTCTCCTTCGGCAATTTTCTGCTCCAGTTGCTGCTGCTGTTGGGCTAGAGTTTCCTGGCTTTGCAGTTGCTGGCTGAGAAGCTGGAGGCGGGCTTGCAGACGTTCCCGCTCGCGGCGGATTTGCTCTTGCCAATGCTGTTGCTGCTGGAGAAGGACGGCGGCTTGCGCTTGGGCTTGGTTCAAGGCCTGGAGACGCTCTTGAGCTTGCTGGTAGTGGCGCAGGCCGGTTTCGATGCGTTCCTGTTCTGCCAGCAATTGGGCATCGGCTTGGGCCTGGGCTTGGCAGGTGGCCAACTCCTGTTGCAGCCGCTGCATCTTGCGCAGTTGCTGCTGCTGCTGCTCGGCTTGCTGGGCCTGGAGCTTTTGGTGTTCTTGGAGCAGGTGTTGCTGCTGCTCGAAGAGATGGTGGAGATGGCGATCTTGGGTCATCAGGGCTTGGTAGCGTTCGTAACCCGCCAGGATGTCTTCACTCTGGGCGATCAGCTCTTCCAACTGGAGCAGGTGCTGTCGCTGGGCACGCCACTGTTGCTCGGTGTGCTGTAGGTCGGCGCCGAGCTTCCGTAAGTGTTGGGTGAGGTGTTGGTGGCGCTCCTGCAGGATGCAGCGATGTTCGTAGAGGCGCTCTAGGGCTTGCAATTCCTGCTGTTGCTGGGCTAGGAGCTGCTGCAGATGAGTTTGCCGTTGTTGGAGTCGCTCCAGCTCGGCTTGGATTTGGCCAACGTGGGCCTGTTGTTGGTTGAGCTGCTGCAGGCGCTCTTGGAGCAGATCGGCTTTGAGTTTGGCACTGCGTGCCCGTTCCCGGCAGCGGTCGGCCAGCAAATCGTACTGCCCCAACTTGAGCATGTCGGCCAAGATCTGCTTGCGCTCGCTGGGACGCTTCAGGGTGAAGGCATCCGCTTGTCCTTGTCGCAGATAGGCAGAGTGAATAAAGGTCTCGTAGTCGAGGCTGAGCTGACTTTGAATGGCCTGTTGGGTGGCGCGCATGCCGCGGCGGGTTAGGCTGCGCCAGCGAGGTTGGCCGTCGGTTTCTCCGGTTTGAATTTGCCACTCCAGGGATCCCTCGCCCGATAGATGACGGCTGCGCAGGATGCGGTAGGTTTGTCCTCGCGAGCGGTAGATCACCTCTACCCAGGCTTCGCTGGCCCCCTTGCGGATGAGATCGCTATCGTTGCTGGCCCGGCTTTGCCCCCAGAGGCCCCAGGTGAGGGCGTCGAGCAGGGCGGACTTGCCTGCCCCATTGGGGCCACAGATACAGGCGGTGTGGATCCCGCGCAGATCCAAAACGGCGTGAGCGTAACAGAGAAAATTGTGCAAGGTTAGGCGAACCGGGATCACGGAAAACTCTGAGGGGCTCTGGTTGCCAGAAAAAATGGGGTTGAATTATTTAATCCAGAGTATCGCGATAGCGGTGCGGAGCATCTTGAAGTTCTTGGCAGGATCCCAAGTCTTACCTACTTTTTGGGGTCGCGTTGGTGGCGCAGAGCGCTTGGGAGATGCCTCTACTTTTGGGAATAAGCTGCTGGCCTGGGATCCGGTCGCAGCAGCCGCTGACACAGTTGGGCAATCTGGGTGGGGCTGGCCTCGTCCAGCCAGCGGTGAAAGGCTTGGGATTCCTGAAGGCGGCCCATCAGCAAGGTGGGGATCTGCTCCGGACTGTCCAGTTCCGCCAGCCACTGCCGGGGAAAGCCGGTTGCCGCAGCCAGCTCCTCGGGATCCCGTTGGCCTGCCTGCCACTGTTGCATCAGCCAGTTGACTCGGGCGGGGATCTGCTCCCAGGGGGAGGCAGAAGCGGCCAGGATCAGGGTTCGGGGCTGTACCTGTTGCAGCAGTTGTGCCAAGTCCGCCGGTAGCCAGGGCCAGCGGGCCAGCACCAGCTTTGCCCCTTTTGGTGGTGGAACAAGGTTCTCGGCCTCCTGCCCGTCGTAACAGATGGCCCCTTTCAGCGAATCCGGCAGGGGTTTCTGCCGAAAATCTTGGATCTCTATGGGGGGAGCAGAAAGGGTGGGTGCCTGCCACTCTCCCGAAGGGCGCACTGCCAGCACCTTGCCCTGCCAAGGCTGTTTGCCCCGGTCATCCGCTTCCAACTGGAGGGCGATGTCCAAAGCTTGGCATTTTTGCCAACGCTCCAGCTCTTCTCCGGCCTGCCAAAACCACAGAGTACGGGATCCCGGCGAGCCTTGGAGTTCAAACTTGAGGTGGCGGCCATTGCGGGAGACTCCCAGGTTGGAGCTATTGGGACGGAAGTTCATCAAGGCAACGACGGGGTTGGGATTGCCGTGCCCAAAGGGCTGCAGAAGCTGCAATTGCCGATACACCTCATCCAGCTCTGCCACCCCATCCCGATCCTGAGAGACCAGTAGCTCCCAGTCGAGGATAATCTCCACCGCCAAGGCGCGAGCCTGCTGATCCGGGCTAACCCGCGCGGCCAGCTCCCGCTGCAACGCCAGTTGCACAGCGGCCAGGCAAGCCAGATCCACTTGGATCCCGGCGGCCATGGGGTGTCCGCCTCCCCGCCGCAAGAGGGGGCGCACGGCCTCGATGGCCTCCACCAGGTTCACCCCTGGCAGGGAACGACCCGACCCATGGCCCAGCCCTGTGGCTTCGTCTTTGGCAATCAACACCGTCGGGCAGCGGTACTGCTCCACCAAGCGCGCCGCCGCGATCCCCAGAACCCCTGGGTTCCAGCCGGCTTCCGCCAGAACAATGGCTCCTTCCCGGGTCAGATCCAAGCTCTCTACCTGTTGGCTGGCCTCTTGGATCACTTGCTGGGTGAGCTGCCGGCGCTCTTCGTCAAGGGCAACAAACCGTTGCACCAGCGCCTGGGCCCGCTCTGGATCGGAGGTGGTCAGCAGCTCCACTGCTAAGCTGGCGTCTTCCAAGCGGCCAATGACGTTCAACTTGGGGGCGATGCGAAAAGCAATATCCTGGGCTGTCGGCGACCTCTGGAGCTGGCCGTTGCTAACCTGGGCCAGCAGAGCTCGCAACCCCGGGCGCTGCGTACTGGCCAGCACCGGCAGGCCCCGCTGCACCAAGTAGCGGCACTCCCGCTGCAACACCGCCACATCGGCCACAATTCCCACCGCCACCAGATCCAGGTGCTGCTCGACACCAGGGATCCCTAGGGCTTGGTAGAGCGCCTCCGCCAACTTGTAGGCCACTCCCACCCCCGGCAAGAAGCGCAGCGGATGTTCAGCCGGCAATCGCAAGGGGTTGACCACCGCATAGGCAGCGGGCAAGGGATCCGGCAGCATGTGGTGATCCGTCACGATCACGTCCACCCCCTGGGCTTGGGCTGTGGCAATTTCGGCAGCATTGCCCACCCCGCAATCCACCGTCAGGATCACTTGGCAGCCCTGGGCCAGCACCTGCTGTAGCCGTTGAGGATTGAGCCCGTGCCCCTCGGTGCTGCGCAGCGGTATGGAGAACTGGACTCGGAAGCCCAAGGGTTGTAACGCCGAGAGCAGGAGACTGGTACTGGTGACACCATCGCAGTCAAAGTCCCCCCAAATGCACAGGGTCTCTCCCCTTTCCCGCGCCTGTAGCAGCCGTGCCACCGCCCGCTCCAGATCCGGCAGGGATGCTGGTGGTGTGGGGGAATAGTGTTCGGGATCCACGAAGGCCTGCGCCTGCTCCCAAGTGTGCAGACCCCGCAGAGCCATCACCTTGGCCGCATACTTGCCATATTCCCGGCTCAGTTGCGGATTGAACTGGGGGGGAGTGGGCAGCAGCTCCCAGCGGTGCGGAGTATCTTCGCGCCAGCCGTAATCCATGCAAGCTAGGCCGACCCCTTGGCCGACAAGAGTAGAACTTCTCAGGAGCCTATCAAAAACGGCCCAGGGGGGAAATGGATCCCAGAGGAAAGGGCTGGGGATGATGGGCTACCTTGAACCCTACTGGCAGCAGTGAGAAGCCACACAGCAGGCGGAAGGGTGCTCGTGATTGTGGGTGGCACAGGCTTCGCTGCAGTAGAGTTGACCTTCGTAGCGATAGCCTTGGCTGCTCTCGAAGCTGCAGTTGCAGTGTTCACAGGCACAACGGACAAGGGTGCTGGCAGACATGATTTTCTCTCCTTCTTTCTCGTTTTTTCCTAGGGATCCTCTTGTCGAAGATCCGCGTCTCTACACCCTAGCGGTTGCTCAGCAACGATGCTGAAACAAGAATCAGAATCATTTTTGGCACTTCACCGATTACAGCCTATGAATTAGGATACAAGTATCCAAGAGAAAAGAGAGATATATACCAACCTATTTGTTAGATTTATCCCAAAGAGTTGTGGCAGCTTATCAGGCAGGCAAGACCTCCACTCGCCAGGTAGCGGAACAGTTCATGGTAACCCAAAGAACACTGCACCACTGGGTGCATCAGTATCAACAAACTCAGGATTTATCCCCCAAGAAAGTCGGCACAAAGCGAGTAGGTATTCTGGAACAACACCGGCAAGAAGTTATGACGGTCATTGAAAGGCGCCTGAACTATTATCCGTGGTAGTATCAAGAACTGGTACGAGAGCAACTGGATACTGATGTGAGTGCTGTTACGATAGACAACTTTTTAAAAAAGCGAGGAATGACGCTAAAAAAGAATTACCGCAGTGTAAAAATCAGAGAAGAGGAGGTGCAAAGGCAACAATTAGCCTATAGTTAAGAAGTCAAGAATATACCAGTGGAAGATATAGCTATTCTAGACCAGACAAGGGTGTGAGAGGCAATGGAACGGAGGGGTATCTCGGAGTTTACGCAGTCAAAGAGCTTACAGTTACCGTCAGAGATGCAAAGGGAAAAAACATAAGATTATTGAAGCTATTTCCTGGAGAGAGGCAGTAGGCTGTTGTGTTATCAAGGGTGGAATGCGGAAGAGCAATTTTCTGGAGTTTTTGCAAAGTGACTCATGTCCGGAACTGGATGCGCGGAAGGTGGTGATTAGAGTTCGGAAGTGGAGGGTTTGATTCAAGGAACAGGTGCGCGGATCATAGACCTGCCTGTGTATGCACCAGAGTTGAATCCGATTGAGAGGATGTGGTCGGTATTGAAGCCTTTTATCCGGCAGTTTTCCAGAGCCGGGAAGTATGGGATGGAGCAGATAGCAGAGACCTCTTGACTACTCATCAATCCATTCTGCTTCCGAAGTTGGTTTGCTAGGTGTTGCTACTGTGCCCCTTGATTCCTTAACAGGCTGTACTGCTCCATCCCTATGCACGAAGAGGGATGCCGCCGCCCTAATTACTGGGAAGAGACTCCCAGATACTTTGTCCCTCTAATGTCCCTCTAGTAAGAGGTACTGCACCACGAAGCACTCAGTGCCGCCGCAGGCGAACAAGCTGGCGGAGTTCGCAGTTACTGTATCAAGAAGCCGTCATAAAGGGCGGGGCTTGTAACCCAGTTTTCTGGTCAATGTGGCGTTGGCATCTCTTTGTGCTTTATCCTGAGGGGCGATAAGCTAAAGTACAGTAACAACACAGTCCTAAACTGGGAACTTTATTGATGCCTCCGCGCTCCTCTTCCTCCCAGAGTGGCTCTACCCCATTCCCCTTTCTGGAGGGGCGGGGTGCTGCTGCCGACGGGGCTGAGTCGAGCTTACCGCTGGGACAGCGTTTGCTGCGGGCGGGTCTGATCTCCCAATCCCAGTTGGCTCAGGCCCTGCGAGAGCAACAGCAAAACCACCTCAAGTTGGGAGAAGTGTGTCTCGAGCGCGGCTGGCTCACTCTGGCTGATCTCTACCGCTTCCTGCCCAGCCAGTCCCTTTCTCTAGGAGAGATTTTGGTGGCGCTGGGCCATTTGGATTTCGAGCAATTGCGGGTTGCTCTGGCTCAACAGCGTCGCTATGGGCGGAAATTGGGGGAAATCCTCACCTGGAAAGGTTGGGTACAGCCTGCCATTTTGGATCGCGCCTTGGATGTCCAGGTGCAACTGCAGCGGATGGCTTCCCCCAATGCGTGGGAGGCGCTGCAGCCTTTTTTGGCTAAGGATCCCGTACCCGAGGTTCAGCTTACCCCCCAAAGAGCGGCAACTCCTGGCCGAGAAGCTCTGGCCCAGGATTTGGCTGTACCCGAAGAGGCCAAGATCCCTTGCGAGGGAACAATTCAGCCATCGAGTCTCGAATCCGCAGTTGGGGGAGATTCCATCCCTGGAACATTAGCCGCGGCAGCCTCGGATCCCTTTGCCGATGAGCCTCAACCGGCCACCTTGGCTGACTACCGCAAGCAAGTGGAAGCCTTGCGGCTACAAATCGAGCTCCAGGAACAGGAATGGGATCGGATCCTGGCCAGCATGAACCAGCAGATTGCCGATTTTCAAAGCCAGTATCAGCAGCGCATTCAAAAACTGGAAGCCACCATTCGTCTCCAGCAGGCGGAGCTCCAGCACCAGGCTACGCTGCAGCAGGATTTGCGGGTTTGGCGGGAACAACTGCAACGTCTAGAAACGGAGCTGGCTCTTGCCCGCGCTGCTGAGCAAAGGGCGCAGCGGCAGTTGCAAACCCAGCAAGATTGCTATCAGTCGGAATTGGAGCAGTTGCAAGAGCAAATCCAGATTCTGCAGAAACGCCAGTCGGAGTTGGTGCCCAGCAGCGTTGTGACTGACCTACGCGCCCAATTGGAGGCAGCGCTTCATCAAATCCAGCAGCTCCGATCGGAGCGGGATCAGTTGCAGGCCCAACTTGCCCAGCAAGCTGCAGAGTCAGAGGCTGCTCTATCCCGGCATCTGGATTCCTTCTGGCCAGAGCAGGTTGCCGCCTTGGAGCAACAGATTGCGGAGCTGAGGGCCGCTTTGCAGATGTGGCAAGAGCGCTACGCTCAGTTACAGCAAGAGCACGAGGCCCAAATGGCGCGGCTTTCCGGCTATGTTCCCCCAGAGCAGGTGGAAAGCTTACAGGTGCAGCTACAACAACTGCAAGCGGAAATGGCGCGGCTGATGGCAGCCAACCGTGACTACGAAGCGCACATTGCCCAACTGGAGGAGCAACTACAGCAGAGCCAAGCCCTGATCCTTCAGCTCAGGACAGAACAGGCCGAAGCCGACCAGCGCATTGTCCAACTGGAGGGATCCCTGCAAGCCCGCCAAGAAGCCTTGGAGCAAGCTCAACAACAACTGAAAACGATGGGATCCCGCCTCAGCGCCCTTCAACAGCAGCAGGCCAACTTGACGGTGGAACTGCGAGATGCGCGAGAGCTGCTAGCGGCCTACCGACAGAGCTTGGAGACTTTACAGGAGAACCTCAAGATTGAGCAGAATCGCAACCGTCTGCTGCAGGTGAGTTACGAACAGCAAAAGCTGATCGCCGAAGCAGCCCAAGCCCAGTTGAGAGCAGCCAACTTCTCTGGTTCAACCGCCAAAGATGAGCCAGCACGTTCGCGTGAGCGAAACACAGTCCTTACGAGGAGACTGGAGGAACCTGCGACCGATGCCGGGGAGCTTCCCGCCAATCCTGAGGACACGCCGACGGATCCTTTGCTGGCGGAACTCACCCCCTGGGCCAGGCATCTGTTCCAAAACTTGCAGGCAGCGGGCTTGCTGGATCGGCCCCAGATCCAAGACATCCTCAGCCGCTGGCAACAGTCGGGGGGCAAGCTGACCGCGGTCATTGGCGAGTGTACCGGCCTGAAGGCAACCACGGTCGCGGTAGCGGTGCGGAGCACTTTCAAGTTCTTTGCGGATGGGGGGTATTCTGCCTGTTTGTCGGGGTGCCGCACGGTGGGAGAGTTCCTCAAGGCTGCCGACTTGTTGGCTGCTGAAGTGCTGGAGTCCTTGCCGCCGATGGATGAATCTTCGCCCCACTGGGGGGATCCCTTGGTGGAGCGGGGGTTATTGCGACCGGAGACGCTGCAGTATTTTCGCAAACATTTCCTGCCAGCTTCTGCCAGCGGATGCTGAGATATGCCAGAACTCCGTCCGAGCGCCGAGACCGTCAAGCGGATGAAGGTCTTGCCTCCACAGCACATTGTCGGGCAGGAGATGGCGGCACGACTGCTTGTGGCGGCTCTGGAGAAGGGGCGGGTGACTTCCAGCTACTGCTTCTTGGGCCCCCAAGGGGTGGGGCGGAAGCTGATGGCCCGTTGGTTTGCCCAGGCCCTCTTGTGCGAATCCAGCTCCGGGATCCCTTGCGGCAAGTGCTCCCACTGCCGTTGGCTGCTGGCGGGCAACCATCCCAATCTCCACTGGGTCAGCCCCACCTACCTGCACCAAGGCCGCCTAATTGCGGCAGACTCCCCGGAGGCGCAAACCTTGCAACGGCGCTCGCCGCCCCAAATTCGCCTGGAGCAGGTGCAGGGGGTATCCCGCTTCTGTGCCCGCAAGCCGATTCGAGCCCAGCGAAAGGGCTCCGCCCCGCTAAAGGACTCCGTCCCGCTTACGCGAACGGGAGCGGTGGTGGTGCTGGAGGGAGCCGAAACCTTGGCGGAAAGCGCTGCCAATGCTTTGTTGAAAACCCTGGAGGAGCCAGGCCCAGCCCATATTATACTCATCGCCCCTCAGGCGGCCTCGCTGTTGCCGACGCTGTTGTCCCGCTGCCAGATGGTGCCTTTTCGCCGCCTCAGCCCAGAAGAGGTCGACCGGGTGCTGAGTGGGTTGGGTTGCCCAGATCTGGCAGGGATCCCTCGATCCGAGCTGATTGCCTTGGCCCAGGGCAGCCCCGGCTTGGCCTTGCTGGCCCACCAGCACCTGCAGCAGATCCCGCCGTCGCTCCTTGAGGAACTCAAACGTTGGCCCTGGCACTCTTCTCTCCAGCAGGCATTGGAATTGGGCAGGGCGGTGGCCGGTTTGGAGCTGCCGGCACAACTGTGGCTGATCGATTATTTGCAGCAGCATTTCTGGGCGCAGGGATCCCGTCAGCCGTTTGCGCCAGGGGTGCAGAGCGCCATCCGGCAGTTGGAACGCATTCGCCAACACCTGTTGCAACTGGTGCAGCCCCGTCTCTGTTGGGAGGTCAACCTTGCCAGCATTAGCCCGGGTGGGTGATGTGGTAGCTGCCGTCGGCTTGTACCCAGGCGATCTCCGGGATCCGACATTGGCGGGCATAGGCTTCGATCTCTTCAGGGGCCCGATCCAGCAATTCCAGCTCCACCGCCTCCGATTCTCGCCAGCGGGCGGCCAAGGCCAGCGCCGCCGGGATCCCTGCCGGCACCAGGGGCACCACCAACCGTTTGCAGCCCATCTCCTCGGTTTTGGGGTCGGGGGGCAAGAGCCGGAGCAGCGTATCCGGCAGAAGGGTAAAGCCGATCCCCGGCTGTTCGACCTGCTGAGGGCTGTAGAGAGCATGCAGCCGGTCGTAGCGTCCCCCCAAGGCAATGATCTCCCCGCCTGCCACTGCCTGAAAAACGATGCCGGTGTAGTAGGCCAGGGTTTGCAACAAGCTCAGATCCAGCACCACCCGCACCCCGTGTTCCTCCAGCACCTGGCAGAGCTGCCGCAGATCCCGCAGCCGCTCAGGCGGCACAGGCAACTGAGCCAGGTCAGAAAGAACTGAGCCGGGCTGGCCCCGCAGCCCCAGAATCTGCAAGCCAATCTGGCGGGCGGCTTCCGGCAGAGGGGCCGATTCCAGGTAAACGTAGTCGAGCTGGGCAATGGCACGGCGCACTGCCGCTTGAGCCGTGGGGGCAACGGCGCTGAGCAAACTCTCGGTGAGGCTGACATCTCCCAGCAGCAGCGTCCAGGCGGCCTCCGTCCCGTTTACACAAGAAGAGATGCCGATCGAGCGAATGCAATCGGCCAGCAGCAGCAGAATCTCGGCATCTGCCAGCCATCCCCCTGCCCCGATCAGCTCCACTCCGGACTGAAAAAACTCCTGGCTACTGTAGGATCCCTCCTCCCGCCGGCTGTTGCGAAAAACGCTGCCGTGGTAGTAGAGCCGCAACGGCAAAGGCCCACCGGCTAGACGGGTGGCTGCCGCCCGCACAATGGAAGCAGTGAACTCGGGGCGCAGCCCCAGCATCGTCCCTTCGCCATCCCGCAGTTGCAGCACCGACTCAGCGCGGATGGATCCCCCCGCCAGCAGCGTTTCCAGCCGCTCTAGGGTGGGAGTGATGATGCGCTGGTAGCCATGGCGCCGGAAAACCCGGGTCAGCTGAGCCTCCAGCTTCTCCCGCCGTTGTACTTCCCGCGGCAGGAGATCCCGGGCACCGCTGGGGGGGCGCAGACTGCTGGAGACGGTGGAACTGGCCTCAGGGCGGGGATCCCAAAAGTGCTCCGCACCGCTACCGCGAGAGTGCTCCGCACCGCTACCGCGACCGTACACAGGGCTGCTCCAGCAGAGGATCCTGCTGCATCATACCGGATGTTGGAGGTCAGCTGGGATCCCGGGGAAACTCAGGCCACTCCCAGATGGGATCCGTGGAGCGTACTCGGTGCATTCCTGCTTCCGCAAAGCGGGCGAAAGCGGCCTCCGCCTGTTCGCTGAAATCCACAACGCCGGGGATCACCACCGCCGAGGTGCAGTCCTCCAGAAGGTAGACTTTCTTGGCCAAGCTGGGATCCGTGGCCTGGATCTCTTGCAGCAGGTCGCTCACCGTCCAGGCCACGCAGTGGCTTTTGGCTTGGCCAGCCACGATCAGGGCGTCAAACTGCAGCAGGTGGTGGATGAGGAGCTCATTTTTCTCGTCGATGGGATCCCCTTCCGGCCCAGTCAAAACCTCCGGGCTAAGCACGGAATAATTTTCCGTCAAGGGATTGGCTCCCTTGAGCTGCAGGCTGGGCTGGCTAAGGCGGGCCATGCCGTGAAAGAAAATCGCCTCCTCCACCGCTGGCACCAGGGCATGGCCAATCCCCCCCAGCATGGAGTGGTAGGGCCAGACGATGAGGGGATATTTTCCCCCCTGCTCCAACTGCTCGGCGTAGTGCAGAGCGTAGACCTGCAACCGCGTCAGATCCCCCTGGGTGAGGTTGGCAGCCATGGCGGGGTTAACCCGCCAGCGTCCGCAGCGGATATCGGCTGCCGAAATGGCCGTGGCCGGCTCAGGATGGGCTCCCTGCGCGTCCACCCAAAAGACGGGGTGGAAGATCTGCATGGCCGTGTGGGTGTCGAGAGTGGCAATGATCTGGGTGAGGCAGGCCAAATTGCGGTAGATGAACTGACAAAGCCGTCGATTGTCTTCCACCGCTCCCAATCCGCCGGAACCGGCCACAAACAACTCAAAGCCGGGAATGCAAAAGGTGTTCTGCACATCAATGAGCAACAAGCCCACCCGCACCCGATCCGCCTCTGCCGGCGGGATCCCTTGCTCCTTGGCCCAGAGCTCGGCTTCTGCTGCCCGCTCTTGGTAGGGCACGCGCCAAATCTCTCCCACCCGCTCCGGATCAAAGTGGGGGGGAAGGCCCGCTGGAGCCTTAACAGTTAGCTCCTGTAGAGTGGTATTCATGGCGTTCTTCCGGTGGGGGCTGGATTGACCAGGCTTGCACCCGCTCGATAGAGTTGGACGGGTAACACTTATGGTTGGTTTCACTATAAGTTGGGGGCAAGATTTTGTCCAGATGGCCGCCTGTATTTCTGGCTGAGTTTGGGTTTGGTGTCTTGTCGAGGCCGATTTTTAGGGTTTTTTGGGGTTGTGATGCTTCTGGTGGATCCCTACAAGCAGCCTTACTTATGGTAAGTTTCACTATAACCTTCGCAACAGCCCTCTGCTCGATCCCGCCGTTCCCCACTGGCTTCTGCCCCGAGGTTTTTCATGTTGAGCCCTGATTTCTCGTCGTTGCGGCCCCAAGACTATGGCCTGCTAACCGACCTGTACCAGTTCACCATGGCCGCCTGCTACGTGGGGGAAGGGCTAGAGTCTCAGCCCGCTGCCTTTGAGCTGTTTGTGCGGCGGCTGCCCACCGACTATGGCTACCTAATCGCCATGGGGCTCACCCAGGCAGTGGACTATCTGCAGCAACTGAGCTTCGCCCCCGAGGCTTTGCGAGCGCTGCGGGAAACGGGCATTTTCGCCGATGCGCCGGAGCGCTTTTGGGAGCTGCTGGCCCGCTGCCGGTTTGAGGGGGATGTGTGGGCGGTGCCGGAAGGAACCGCCATTTTCGCCAACCAGCCCCTGTTGCGGGTGGAAGCCCCCCTCTGGCAAGCCCAACTGGTGGAAACTTACTTGCTGTCCACCTTTAACTACCAGACCCTGATCGCCACCAAGGCGGCCCGTATGCGAGATGCAGCAGGGGATGAGGCCATTTTGTTGGAGTTCGGCACCCGGCGAGCTTTTGGTCCCCAGGCGGGGCTGTGGGCAGCCCGGGCGGCTCTGGCGGCAGGGTTCAATGCCACCTCCAACGTCTTGGCAGCCCTGAAATTGGGGCGCAAGCCGGCAGGAACCATGGCCCATTCCCTAGTGATGGCTATTGCTGCTCTCTCGGGAGACGAAACCCGCGCCTTTCAATCCTTTCGGCGCTACTTTCCCCAAGCTGCGCTTCTAATCGATACCTACGATCCCATCCAAGGGGCGCGCACAGCAGCCCAGCTCTTTGCGGCCAGAAGCCCAGATCAACTGGGATCCCGCGGGGAAATCGGCGGGGTGCGCATCGACTCAGGAGATTTGGAAGATCTCTCTCGCCGGGTGAAACAGATTTTGCCTCAAGGCGCCCCGGTGTTCGTCAGTGGGGATTTGGACGAATACGAGATCGAGCGCCTGCATCGCTCCCAAGCCCCCATCAGCGGTTATGGGGTGGGCACCCGCCTGGTAACTGGAGAAGGCGTAAACGGGGTGTACAAATTGGTGGAAATCAATGGGATCCCAGTGGCCAAAGCTTCCTTTGCCAAAGCCACCCTTCCCGGTCGCAAGCAGATCTTTCGCGGCCCTGAAGGAGACTTGTTGGGCCATGCTGACGAGCCCCCGCCTCCTGGCTACGAACCGCTCTTGCGCAAAGTTATGGAAAAAGGGCTGCTGCTGGATCCCTTGCCGGATCTGGAAGCCATTGCCCGCACCAGCCGCGCCTCTGTGCTGTGCCTGCCCCAGGGAGTGCGACAACTGCGCCAGCCGGATCCCTGGCCCACAGCCCTGACTGCCGCTTTGCAACGGTTGAAAGACCACACCCTTGGCCAGGAATGTGCCTCGGCGGGCCCTGCCTGAGGAGAAGGAGTCCCGCTGCACTATAATGTTCTAGCTTCAAGGTCTCTGCTTTGAGGTTTGAGTTTTGCCATTGGACTTGAGCCTCAGGCCATTTTGATTTTTGGTGTTTTCCTAGTCTTTGCCCCCAGCTCTATGACCCAACGTGCCCTAATTACCGGCATCACCGGACAGGATGGCTCCTATCTGGCCGAGCTGTTGTTGAAGAAAAACTACGAAGTTCACGGCATCATCCGCCGCGCCAGCACCTTCAACACCGACCGCATCGACCACATCTACGTGGATGCCCATGACCCCCAGGCCAGGCTGTTTCTCCACTACGGGGATCTCACGGATGGCACCACCCTGCGCAGGATTTTGGAACAGGTGCAGCCGACGGAAGTGTACAACCTGGGGGCCCAATCCCACGTGCGGGTGAGCTTTGATGCGCCGGAATACACCGTCGATGCAGTGGCCATGGGCACGCTGCGTCTTCTAGAGGCCATCCGCGACTACCAGCAGCGCACCGGGATCCGGGTGAAGTTTTACCAGGCAGGCTCCTCGGAGATGTTCGGCCTAGTGCAAGAGATCCCGCAAAAGGAAACCACCCCCTTCTACCCGCGCAGCCCCTATGCCTGTGCCAAGGTGTACGGCTACTGGCAGACGGTCAACTACCGCGAAGCCTACAACCTCTTCGCCTGCAACGGTATCTTGTTCAACCACGAAAGCCCACGGCGAGGGGAAACCTTTGTAACCCGCAAGATCACCCGCGCCGTCAGCCGCATTGTGGCCGGCAAACAGGACAAGCTCTACCTGGGCAACCTGGATGCCAAGCGGGACTGGGGCTACGCCAAAGACTACGTCGAGGGGATGTGGATGATGCTCCAACAACCCCAGCCGGATGACTATGTGCTGGCTACCGGGGAAACCCACACTGTGCGCGAGTTTGTGGAACGGGCCTTCGCGCTGGTGGGCCTGCCGATTACCTGGAAAGGCTCCGGCCAAGCCGAACAGGGGTTGTACAAAGACCAAGTGTTGATCGAGATCGATCCCCGCTACTACCGCCCAACCGAGGTGGATCTGCTGTTGGGGGATGCTTCAAAAGCCAAGCGAGTCCTAGGATGGGAGCCCAAGGTGAGCTTCCCGCAGTTAGTGGAGCTGATGGTGCTGGCCGACTTGGAAGCCATCGGCCTAGATCCGGATCCCATCTTGGGGGAACGGCGCACCCTCAACGGCTTGCTTAGCGAAGATCGCGCTTTCATCCGCACCCAGCTGGGGGTTCACTACGACTGACAGGGTGAATACAACGGTGGAGACGGGATCCCAAAAGACAGCCTTGACCCCTTGTCCAAAGCAGGAACTAAACGCTTAATATAGTAGATCGCCGATTCTTTTGGTGCCTCGTCCTCTTGCTCCCCAGCTGACCATCTCTTGCTGACTTTGTTTGCTGATTTCGGAGAAATGCCCGCATGTCCCGCTACACAGGCCCCCGCCTAAAAATTATTCGTCGCTTCGGGGGACTTGATCTGCCCGGCTTGACGCGCAAGCGCCCCAAAAATACCAACCCGCCCGGTATGCATGGCGCCGAGCGCAAGAAAAAATCCGAATATGCCATTCGCTTAGAAGAAAAGCAGAAGGTGCGCTTCAACTACGGGCTGAGCGAGCGGCAGATGATCCGCTACATGCGCAAGGCACGGCGCTCCAAGGGATCCACCGGTTTGGCCTTGCTGCAAATGCTGGAAATGCGGTTGGATTGCATCGTGTTTCGTCTGGGCATGGCTCCAACCATTCCGGCAGCTCGGCAGCTCGTGAGCCACGGCCACATAGAGGTTAACGGCCAAAAGGTAACCATTCCCAGCTATGGCTGCAAAGTGGGGGATGTGATTACAGTAAAAAATAAGGAATCTTCCCGCAAGCTGGTGGCCGCCTACGCGGAGTATCCGGGGTTGTTTTTGCCGGACTACCTGGAGTTTGACAAAGAAAAGCTGCGCGGACGCATCAAGGAATTGCCCCCCCGCGAGCAAATTTGCGCCCCGGTCAACGAGCTTTTGGTGGTTGAGTTCTATTCCCGCAAGCTCTAGGGATCCCCTTTTGTGGCCATTGCAAATTGCAGGGGAATTTTGGGCAGTTTGACGTTCTCCTCACCCTTGAGGCCGGGGGATTTTTCACGGTTTGTTTTTTGTAGCGTTTCCCCTGCTCATCGCTCCTGTTGGCGATGCGTAGCGTTAGCTAGACCGCCGGGAAGCCCTGCCCTCTGTTAGTGACTAGTGGCTAGTCACTATCCACTCACCACTATCCAGGGTGAAGGTCGGGATGAGAGGCGGGGACACTTTGGTTTTCAATGGACTGGCCTAAAACCGAGACGGTAACCCCACCGCATGAAGCAATAAGGTAGGATTCATTCCAGTAGATTACCCTTGCCTCAATGAGAACTGCTTACCAGTACCGTTTGCGACCTACGCCCAGCCAGATTGCTTTGATGAGCGAGTGGCTAGACTTGTTACGGAAGCAGTACAACTACCGCTTGGCAGAGCACTTTGCGTGGTGGGAACACAATCGCTGTGATATCAATGCTTGTCCCTTAATCTGTCACTTGCCTGAGCTGAAAGACAAGCCCGATTTCTACTCCCAGAAACGGGACTTGG
>NZ_JANSHM010000018.1:0-47076 GCF_047461635.1 Synechococcus sp. W55.2
CTGGTAGTAATCCGTACTGAACATATTATACATTATTTTCAGTATAGTTGAGCTTATTATTGACTAGAGTCATGCTCCGTCCCGCTTACGCGAACGGCAGGGGCTGCCTGGGCTGGTCAGCGGGGTTGTGCTGCTCTTGCTGGGGTTGCCCGCGTTGGCCCAGCCTGTTCCAACTTTTCCAGGACTCTTGACGATGCAAGCCCAGACCCACTCCACCTATCGCACCGGGTTTCAGCGCTGGCGGGCGGGAGAAGCTCAGGGGTTTCAGGACTGGTCAACCCAAGGGATCTGCCTGAACGCCCGAGGGCAATTGATCTTGGATCCAGAGGGTTTGCGGCAAGAAGTCAGCCTTGAAGAGCCTGAGGTGGCGCTAAGGACTCCATCCCGCTTACGCGATCGGGGGCGCCCTTTCTATCCCCTTGGCCCCTACTGGGTGGGAGAAGCCACCAGCCCAGCAGTCCTCACCAGCTTCCCTATGGTCGGGGCAATCGCTTCCTGGAATGCCACCACGCCCCCCGGTACCTGGTTGGAACTGTGGATTCGGGCCAAGCTTTCAGACCGCTGGACAAAGTGGTATCACGGCGGGGTATGGGCTGCGGATCCCTTGACTCTGGCCAGCCACTCAGTGCAAGGACAAGGGGATGAGGATGGCAACCTGTACACGGACTTGCTGGTGCTCAAGGATACCCTCAACGGAGCAGAAGCCTTCCAGGTCAGGGTGCGCCTGTTCACGCAAGAGCCAGGCCGTTCTGCCGTTGTGGATCAGGTGGCAGTTGCCATTTCCAACGAGCCGGTCAGGCCCAGCCGCCTATCCCCTGGGGATCCCAGCCGCTGGGGCAAAATCTTGGATCTGCCTTGGTGCTCCCAGATGGTGTACCCCGATGGGGGAGAGGTCTGGTGTAGCCCCACCTCTTTGGCGATGGTGATGGCCTACTGGAAGCGGGATCCCCGCCCCTGTGAGCTGCTGGTGCGCGCAGCGGTGGCCGGTGTGTACGACCGGGTCTACGACGGCCATGGCAACTGGGCTTTCAACGTCGCCCATGCTGCCGAGCAAGGTTTGTCCGGCGTGGTGGCGCGGCTGGAGAGCTTGGCCCAAGCAGAAGCCTGGATCGCGGCAGGGGTTCCGGTGGTCCTCAGCTATGCTTGGGGTGAGGGAGAACTGGAAGGGGCGCCGATCCCCAAAAGCAAGGGTCATTTGGCGGTGCTGGTGGGGTTTGCTCGCGGCAGCGGTGCGGAGCAGTTTAGCCATGGGGATCCCATCCTCCACGATCCGGCAGCCAAAACCAACGAAGAGGTTCGCCGTACCTACCGCCGCGAACAGCTGGAGTCCTTGTGGCTGGAGCACTCCGGGGGTACCGTCTACTTGATTCATCCGCGAGAATGGCCTGTCCCCACTCTATAGCCGAACCGGGCGAACGCGGGCAGCATCGACTTACAGCGCTACCGCTATGGCCTGGATGATTTCCTGGCCGCTGAAACTGCTATCTGGTCTTTCGGTGGGGATTTGAGTAAGGATAGATGGAGTGAGGAGTGCGACTCACCTGCGGGTGAGGATGGTTGGTCATGAATAGGAATGCGGTTCAGGGGCCAAGGCATTGGTCGAGGTGGCTCCTGCGGCAGAGAGGGTGCTGGGCAATTCTCGCCGGTTTGTACGCTGATGAAGGTAAGCGTGGGGGTTTGGGTTTCCGCCATTTCCCAGTTTGTGGGAGGGGATGAGCTGCATCATGCCACGACGGGCTTCCCTGACACCGCTACCTTGGCCTGCGCTGAGTGCCTTGGTGCTGGCTCTCTCGGGCTGTGGCGAGCTTTCTTCTTCTAGTCTGTCTCCCAGCGTTGTTCCCCCTGCGGCCCTACAGCCGGTTTTAACTCCAACTCCTCTCCCTCCCTCCCCGCTTTCTCTGACTTTCGAGCAAGCCCGCCAGTCCGGCTTGTCGGTGCCCAGCAACCGCATTGTTCTGCTGCTTCAGGAACAGGGATCCGATCTGGTGGCCCAGCTACCGGCCTCAGAGGTGGATCGCTGGCTGGCCCGCACCCCCACCTGGCCGGGGGTGGAAGGGATCGACCTGAGCATTACCCTGGGCACCTATCGCCAAACCGCCACTGCCCCTCTGCGCCCGGGGCAACCGGCCACTTTCACCTTCACCAATCCTCCCGCCGGGGAAGCGGAGCTCAGCGCCATCGCCTATCGGGGATCCACCACTCTGGCGCAGGGGAAGGGATCCCTGACCCTTTCTGCCCGCTCTGGGAGTTCTGGCGGTGCTAACCGTCCTCCCCAAGACACAGAGCGCCAGCGCCGCCTTTCTATGTTGGTGCTCTCTGAGGTGGGGGTACCGCTGCTGCACACCAGCTCGGCAGCGCCCACCCTTGGCCAGCCGTTGCTGCTCTCAGGGGAAAATTTGGAGCGGGTGGAAACAGTTCTCTTTGCTGCAGCAGCCAATCCCGAGCGCATCCTGAGGGGGGAAATTCGCTCCCGCAGCGGTGACCGTTTGGTGGTGATGCCGCCTTCTTCTCTTTCCGGCTCAGTTTGGGTTGCCGTTGCGGATGCTTCCGGGCAAGGGTTGGGCACTCTGGTCTACGATTGGCCTGCCGCTACTCCTTCCCCCAGCCCCTCTCCCACCCCCACTGCTCCGGCAGCATCGGCCTGGGTGGTGGAAACTTTGCTGGATGGCCGCACCTCGCCCGCGGCAGATCCTGTCGGCAACGCCCCTGATAACACCGGCACTGAGTCCAGGATCTACCTGCAGCAAATCAGCGGCATTGCTGTGGATCCTGAAGGAGCCTTCTATTTAGCCGATAGAGCCCAGCACCGCATCTTCCGGCTGTCTCCAGAGGGGGAATTGGAAGTTTGGGCCGGCACAGGCCAAGCAGGCCGCCGCGACGGAGCAGCCAATCAAGCTCAGTTTGACTCCCCACAGGGGCTGCTCTGGGATCCCAAGGGGGGATTGTGGGTGGCCGACAGCGGCAACCATTGCCTGCGCTATATCAACCTGCAACGACAGGTGAGCACCTTTGCCGGCACTTGTATAGCCGGATACCGAGATGGGGGGCTTGACCGAGCTCAGTTCCGGGAGCCATCTGGGCTGGCTTTGGGTTCAGATGGCAGCCTCTACGTTGCCGACCGCGCCAATCGCCGCATCCGCCGCATCACCCCTGCAGGTGAAGTGACCACGGTTGCCGGCACCGGCCAGCCGGGATCCGTCGATGGCCCAGCAGAACAGGCCCAGCTCCTGCAGCCCACGGCTCTGGCGGTGGATAAGGAGGGGAACCTCTGGATTGCCGATGGACATCGCCTGCGCCGGCTCTCTGCTGGCGGACGAGTGACCACCCTCTCCGGGGCAGAGCCAGGCTATCGGGATGGCCCCCTGGCAGAGGCCCGTTTTCAAACCCTGGGGGGGCTGGCCTTCGATGCGGCAGGCAACCTCTGGGTGGCCGACCGAGATAACCATCGCATTCGTCGTCTTCAGCCTGGGGGACAAGTTTCCACCTTGGCCGGACAGAATCAGCGCGGTTGGCAGGATGGCCCCACCTCGGCAGCCCGGTTTGAGCAGCCTGCCGGCTTGGTAGTCTTAGCGGATGGCAGTGTGGTGGTGGTGGATGCCGGCTTGCCGGGCTTGCGTCGCATAAGCCGCGTTGCTTCTGGGCCTGTCACCCCAACCCCTGGGGGATCTCTGTAGGCTCTTGACAGGCCGCCGTCTCTCAGGTTTCACAGGGATCCCCATCTACTCAATCACCACACTCTTCGGGCCGGCGTTCACCTCTGGGCGACCCTGATTGAAGTTGGCCAGGAAGGTGTCTGGATCTTTGAGGCTGAAGACCAGCTTTTTGCAGGGCACTTGCAGCCCCACCGGCCCCAGCAACGGAATAAAAAGAGGCTTTTCCTGCACCAGTGGAATGGCAATTACCCCTTGGGTGCTGGTGACCGGGCCAACGATCCCCTGAAAATCGGTGCGCACGCCCACCCCGTAGTACCAGGGCCAGGGAAAGCGCTCCCCTCGCCCCAACTCGCTCAAGGAGAACGTCTCGTTGAACAGGCTGCCCGCCCGCACAATGAGCTTGTCTTGCAGCAGATCGACATAGGCCGCCTCGCTGCTCACCCCAAACAGAGCCAGCTGCAAACTGGCTAGGGGATTGGAGTCGATGGCCATGTAATAACGCATGAGAAGTCTCCGAGTTCACAGATGGGTGACCAGGTGAGCCGCGGCCCCTAGCCTTGCCAATTATAAAAAATCTTCCCCGTTGCCAGACTGACCAAAAGGGATCCCATCTGCCCATTAGCTAACCGAGTATGATGGGTTGCTTGGAGCGTCCTTTGAGGACTCCGTCCCGCTAACGCGAACAGCAAGCCACTGGCCAGCGAGGAAAACAGGATGGATCTGCGAGCCCTCATTCGCTTGGTGCCCGATTTTCCCAGACCCGGCATCCTCTTTCGGGATATGACCCCCCTGCTGCAGGATCCGGCAGGCTTCCGGGCGGCTATTGAACAGTTGGCCGCCGGCACCACCGGCATGGGATCCCTAGATTATGTGGTCGGCATCGAGTCGCGGGGGTTCATTTTAGGGGCTGCTTTGGCACAACACCTGGGCTTGGGCTTTGTCCCGGTTCGCAAGCCAGGCAAACTGCCGCCGCCGGTGCTCAGCCAGACTTACAGCCTGGAATACGGCCAAGACCAGCTCCAACTGCACGCCCACGCCCTGCGGCCTGGAGAGCGGGTGTTGATCGTGGATGATGTCATTGCCACCGGGGGTACAGCCGCTGCCACCGCCCAATTGGTGGCCCAGAGCGGCGCTGAGGTGGGGGGATTTGCCTTCTTAATCGAGCTGGCCTTTTTGTCCGGCTGCAAGGCTCTTCCCCCTGGGATCCCTGCCCATGTGGTGATGGTAGAGGAAGGCAACTGAGTTCCTCAAGTAAGGTGCACCGACTGTTGGACGAGGATCCCTGGTGTTTTGGGCAAAGGTTGGCTCAAGCGGCTGATCTGAGCCTGCGCCTGCAGTTGTTCGTCAATCCAGTCCGCCAGTTCCCGCATGTAAAGCGCCACATGGATCGCCTGGTCGCGCTGTGCTGGCTCCACACCTTTTTCCGCCAGGCGGGCCAGAATTACGGGATCGCTCAGCTCCTCCAGGGCGGCAAAGTCTTCCGGTTGGTCGAACCCCAGCTCTGCCATTTTCTCGAACACATACCCCAGCCGCAGGCCGGTGGCCTCGCACTGCCCCTCCAGTTGCCAGGGATCCCTCAAGGCCAGGGCAACAGTTCGGTAGGCGGTTTGGGCGATGGAGCGCCAGGTGCCGCGGTGGATGCGCAGGCTGAGTTGCTGCCGAGCCCAGCCCAGGGCTTCTCGCACCAACAGGCCGCAATTGCAGCGGGTGCTGTCCCGCCAGCAGTACTCCCAGTCCCAGAAGCCCCAGTGTTGGGATTGGATACGATCCGCGGTGCGGCGCAGGAGAGCTGCCAACTCAGGTGTGGGGCGCATGAGGCAACACAGAGCTAAACAAAAAACAACAAAACAAAAAACAACAAATATAGAGCGCCTCCAGTCTAGGCAGGCGAGCGATGGAGAACAAGCCCAGCTCAATCTTCTTTACATTCCTGGTCGCAACAGCATTGCGGAGCAACATATTCCTGTTCGGGCCTGTCCTCCGAGGGCAAAGCTCGTTGCCGTTGCCAAGCCCCCCAAGCCACCCCTGCCAACACCAGCGAGGCCCCGCCCAGGTAGGTGCCCCCTGCTGGCAAGCCCGCCAAGGCCAAGGCCAGGGATCCCCCCCAGAGGGTCATGGCGTAGATGAGCAGCACTGAATGCCGATGGGATAGGCCGGCTTTGAGCAGACGGTGGTGCAGGTGGCCTTTGTCGGGATGGAAAGGCGACTTCCCCCTGGCCAGCCGCTTGAGGATTACGGTGGACATATCCAGGATCGGCACCGCCAAGATAAAGAAAGGCAGAGCCACTGCCAGCGTGGTCACCCCCTTGGCCACCCCGATCACCCCGATCCCAGCCAGGGTAAAGCCCAAAAAATAGGCCCCCCCGTCCCCCATGAAGATCTGCGCTGGGTTGAAGTTGTAGCGCAAAAAGCCTAGGCAAGCCCCCGCCAAGGCCGCCGCCAGCATGGCCGCCGCCGGTCGATCCAGCAGCAGGGTTACGATCAGCATCACCACTGCCGCGATTCCCGACACCCCTGCCGCCAGCCCATCCAGCCCGTCCATGAAGTTGATGGCGTTGGCCATCCCCACCAGCCAGAACAGGGTAATCAGCAGGCTCAACCACACCGGAAAGGGCCAGATCCCTCTCCCGGGCAGACTGATGAACTCAATGCGCACCCCTACTCCCCAAGCGGCAGCAGCCACGCCGAATTGCATCAACAAGCGGGAAAAAGGCGACAGGTGAAACAGGTCGTCCGCCAGGCCAATCAAAAAAAACAAAACCCCACCGATCGTCACCCCCCAAATCTCGTACTCCTGCTCGGTGCGCAAGCCCCCAAAAGCTCCGGCTCCCCAGAGCAACAGCAGGGCCACCAAGTTGCCAAAAAAGATGGAAACCCCCCCCAGGCGCACCATCGGTTGCTGGTGGATCTTGCGCTCGTCGGGAAAGTCCAACTGGCCACTGCGGATCCCGACCGCCTTCACCACCGGGGTTGCCCACAGAACCACACAGGCAGCAGCCAGAAAGGCAACCAAGTAGGGCATAGCAAGCCGTGGCGAGGATTGCGGTTATCCCAAGTGGGGGTAGAGGGGGAAACGACGACAGAGCTGAGCCACCCGCTGGCGACACTCTTCCAATACAGCAGGCTCCTCAGGCTGAAACAGACAATCGGCGATGATCTCCCCAATTTCTTCAAATTCTACTGGCCCCAAGCCGCGGGTGGTCAAGGCTGGGGATCCCAGACGCAGGCCGCTAGCTACAAAGGGCGGCTGTGGGTCGAAGGGAATGGTGTTCTTATTGGCGGTGATGTGGATCTCCCCCATCAGCCGATCCGCCCGTTTGCCCGTCATTACCGGATCCGCCGCCCCAGTTTTTTCCAGCACCGCCGAAACCGAGCGCAGATCCAGCAACATCAGGTGATTGTCGGTGCCCCCGGAAACCAGTCGAATGCCTCGCCGTTGCAGGGATCCCGCCAGGGCTTGGGCATTGGCGATAACTTGGGCCGAGTACTGGGCAAAGCTGGGCTGCAGGGCTTCTCCAAAGGCCACCGCCTTGCCAGCAATAACATGCTCCAGCGGCCCCCCCTGGCTGCCGGGGAACACTGCCTTATCCAGCTTTTTGCCCAATTCTGGGTCGCGGGTGAGAATGAGTCCCCCGCGCGGCCCTCGCAGCGTCTTGTGGGTAGTGGTGGTCACCACATCGCAGAGGGGCACGGGGTTGGGGTGATGTCCAGTGGCCACCAAGCCGGCAATGTGGGCAATGTCGGCCAGAAGATAGGCCCCCACCTCGTCGGCAATGGCGCGGAAAGCGGCAAAGTCAATTGTCCGCGAATAGGCAGAGTAGCCGCAGATGATCAGCTTGGGCCGGTGCTGCAGGGCCAGATCCCGCACTTGGTCAAAATCAATCCGCTCCGTCTGCGGATGCACCCCGTAGTGCACCACGCGGAACCACTTGCCGGAGACGTTTACCGGGGAGCCGTGGGTAAGGTGGCCGCCGTGGGCCAGATCCATGCCCATAATTGTGTCTCCTGGCTGCAGCAGGGCCAGGAAAACGGCGAAATTGGCCTGCGCCCCCGAGTGGGGCTGCACATTGGCGTGGGCTGCCCCGAAGAGTTGCTTAGCCCGGTCAATGGCCAGTTGTTCAATCTCGTCAATAAACTCGCAGCCGCCGTAGTAGCGCTTGCCCGGCAGCCCTTCTGCATACTTGTTGGTGAGCACCGAGCCCTGGGCTACCAAGACGGCAGGAGAGGTGAAGTTCTCGCTGGCAATCATCTCCAGGTGATCCCGCTGCCGGTTGAGCTCTTCCTGGATCAGGCGGTAAACAACGGGATCCGTTTCCGCCAGGATGGCCAAGCTATCCCGTGGGGTGGTCAGACTTTGTGGAGCAGCTACCATGATGACGCCAAGACCGAACTTCGCAGGAGAAATGGGCAAGAACTGCTTCGCCGTCGCGACGGCGTTGCGGAGCAACATCGTAGCATGACCCGCAAACCAGCAGCGCAGGCCCCGGCCTTTCTGCCTGGGGTAAAACCCCAAAACTGAGAAAGAATCCCTTGCTTTAGGGGTGGGGAGAATGTCAATCGATCCAAGCAGAGGATCTGGGAGCCACGGTCAAGCGGGATGGGCAAGGGCTGCTTTGTAAAGAATGTTGAGCTTTTCTTCTCGGTGTCAAGGCTACCCCTCAAGCTACGGTAGAGTGAGGGGGCTAACTTTTGTGCAATTCCACTGTTAGGGAGTTGGTTATGACGGACGCACAAGTTTTCACCATCCTGGCGATTGCCTTGGTGCCGGCAGTGATGGCTCTGCTTTTGGGATCCGCCCTGGCCCGCAGCTAAAGCTCCTGCATCTCCCAAAAAGTGCCTCTGGATCCCTTCGGCCTGCCCCGTCACGACAGTGTTGCGGAGTAATAAGGCAGGCTTTTTTCTTTATCAAGGAATGGAAGGTGTGGCTTGCGCTGCTGCACTCCTTCGGTTGTCCTGCCGTTGTTGGCTAAAGTTGGATTGATAAGGAGCACTCCCGGCAGCCAAGCAACTTGAGCCAGGTGGATCTACAGCGGCTTCAGCGCGCCCTTTCCCTAGAAGCAGAGGTGGGGTTTACCGACCTGCGGGGGCGAGAGCAGACCTTCTCCCAATTCTTGGGGAGTGTGTTCGGACAGGATCCCCCCTCTGACTGGGCGCTGAGTGGAGATGACCGGCGGCGATGGAAAGAACTGGGATCCCGCTATACCCTGTATTCCGAGCTGGAGCTGCCCGAACGCCAGCACCTGGTGGCCGAAACCCGCCGCTGGCTGGAGCGAGTCCGACGTCAGCAAGAGCTGTCCCGACCGAGTTCCCACCAACCTGGCTCGTTTGCAGCCTCGTTGCCACAGCGCTCTGGTTTCCCTGCCGTAGGCGTAGCAACAACCCCCCCAGAGGCAGGGCGGAGCACGATTTCCCCATCTCTCCCCGCCGGCCTCAGCCTGGAGCAGCCGCTGCAGTTTCTCAAAGGCATTGGTCCCAAGTCAGCGGAGAAACTGGCACAACTGGGCCTACACAGCGTGCGGGATGCCCTCTACTACTTCCCCCGCGACTACCTGGACTATTCCCGGCGGGTGCTCATCCGCCAAGCCAAGGTGGGGGAGACCGTTACCCTTGTAGGGACGGTGAAAAGTTGCAGTTGCTTTACCAGCCCTAAGAATCCCTCGCTGACCATCTTCAACCTAAAGATTGCCGACAAAAGTGGTGTAATTACCCTCAGCCGCTTCTACAGCGGGCGGCAGTTTGCCCAGCGCAGTTGGCAAGCTTCCCTGGAGCGGCAATACCCCAAGGGGGCCCTGGTGGCTGCCAGCGGCCTGGTCAAAAAGGGCCGGTTGGGCCTAACGCTGGATAACCCGCAACTGGAGGTCCTGGGGGGAGAGGGCGAGGAGCTGGACAGGCTGGGCAAGATCTTGCCAGTTTACCCTCTCTCAGAAGGGATCCCCGCCGATCTGGTGCGCAAGGCGGTGCAACTGGCTTTGCCGGCGGCGGCCTTGGTGGAGGATCCCTTGCCGGCGGATCTCAAGCGGCAGTTGCAGCTTTTGGACTTGCCTGTTGCCCTGCAGCAGATCCACTTTCCTGAGACCCGAGAGCTGCTGGCCCAGGCCCGGCGGCGGCTGGTGTTCGATGAGTTTTTCTACCTACAACTAAGCCTATTGCAGCGGCGACACCGCTATCGTGCCCAAGCTCAGGCCATACCTCGTTACCAGCCGGCTAGAGGGGAGCTGTTGGATCGCTTCTACCAAATCCTGCCCTTTCAGCTTACCGCTGCCCAGCAGCGGGCCATCGACGAGATCCTAGCGGATCTGCGGGATCCCTTGCCCATGAACCGCCTGCTCCAAGGGGATGTGGGATCCGGCAAAACCGTGGTGGCGGTGGCGGCTTTGCTGGCAGCCATTCAATCCGGCTGGCAAACGGCCCTGATGGCTCCCACCGAGGTCTTGGCCGAGCAACACTACCGCAAGTTGGTGGAATGGCTAAGCCAGCTGCAGGTGCCCGTCGAACTGTTGACTGGATCCACGCCCCCTGCTAAGCGCCGGGAGATCCTGCGGCAGTTGCAGACCGGGGAATTGCCCTTGGTGGTGGGCACCCATGCTCTCATCCAGCCGGCAGTGCAGTTTCGCAACCTGGGCTTGGTGGTCATCGACGAGCAGCACCGCTTTGGCGTGGAGCAGCGGGCCGCTCTGCAACAGAAAGGGGATCACCCCGATGTTCTCACTATGACCGCCACCCCCATCCCCCGCACCCTCACCCTGGCCCTGCATGGGGATCTGGATGTTACCCAAATTGACGAGCTGCCGCCGGGGCGCAAGCCCGTGCACACCCTGGTGGCCCGGCCAGGGGATCGCCTGCAGGTGATGCGGCTTATCGAGCGGGAAATTGCCCAAGGGCGGCAGGCCTACGTGGTGCTGCCGTTGATTGAAGAGTCGGAGAAGCTGGATCTCAAATCTGCCATCGAGGAACACCAGCGTCTGCAGGAAAAGGTCTTCCCCCAATTTCGGGTGGGCCTGCTGCACGGGCGCTTGACCAGTAGCGAGAAGGAAGCTGTCATTGCGGCCTTTCGCCGGCGGGAGCTGGATATTCTGGTCTCTACCACGGTGGTGGAGGTGGGGGTAGATGTGCCCAATGCCTCGGTGATGCTGGTGGAGCATGCGGAGCGCTTTGGGCTCTCCCAACTGCACCAACTGCGGGGGCGGGTAGGACGGGGATCCGACCAAGCCTATTGCATCTTGATGACGGGATCCAAAGGAGAAGATGCTCTGCGGCGGCTGAAGGTGCTGGAGCAATCCCACGACGGGTTTTTCATTGCCGAGATGGATCTGCGCTTCCGGGGGCCGGGGGAAGTGATGGGTACCCGCCAGTCGGGGCTGCCGGATTTTGCCCTGGCCAGCCTCATGGACGATCAAGAGGTGCTGCACCTGGCCCGCCAAGCGGCAGAACAGCTCCTGGCCCTTGACCCCGACTTGAAGCGGTGGCCCCCCTTAAGCCGCATACTGGAAGAGCGGCAGGCCCGTCTCCTGGGCCCTGGGCTGCTGACCTAATGGCTATAGGCGATGTATACCCTCGAAGACTTAAAGGCCCACGGCCTTTCCCCAGACGAATACCAGAAGATCCAGCAGCAGCTGGGACGGGATCCCAACCCCACGGAGCTGGCCATGTTTGGGGTGATGTGGTCGGAGCACTGCTGCTACAAGAACTCCCGCCCTCTGCTGAAAAACTTTCCCACCACCGGAGAGCGGGTGGTGGTGGGGCCGGGGGAAAATGCCGGGGTGGTGGATTTGGGGGAGGGGGATTGGCTGGCTTTTAAGATCGAGTCCCACAACCATCCTTCAGCGGTGGAGCCCTTTCAGGGGGCGGCCACAGGTGTGGGAGGGATCCTGCGGGATATCTTTACCCTGGGCGCCCGTCCCATTGCCCTGCTTAACTCGCTGCGCTTTGGGCCGCTAACAGATCCCCGCAACCGCCGCCTCATGGCCAGGGTGGTGGAAGGGATCGCCCACTACGGCAACTGTGTCGGGGTACCCACAGTGGGGGGAGAAGTGGCGGTGGATCCCTGCTACAGCGGCAATCCCTTGGTCAACGTCATGGCCCTGGGGCTGCTGGAGACCCCTACGGTTGTCAAATCTGCAGCCCAAGGGGTGGGAAATCCCGTTTTGTATGTAGGCTCCACTACAGGGCGGGATGGGATCCGCGGGGCCAGCTTTGCCAGCGCCGTTCGCGTCAGCGGGACGGAGTCCTCACTTGGGGAGCACTCCCAACGGGATCTGCCGGCGGTGCAGGTGGGGGATCCCTTCCTGGGCAAATGTCTCATCGAGGCCTGTCTGGAGGCCTTTGCCACAGGAGCTGTGGTGGCTGCCCAGGATATGGGGGCAGCCGGGATCACCTGCTCCACCGCGGAGATGGCCGCCAAGGGAGGGGTGGGGATCCGCTTTGACCTCGACCGAGTGCCGGCGCGGGAAAGCGGCATGGCTGCCTGGGAATACCTGCTCTCGGAATCCCAGGAGCGGATGCTGCTGGTGGTGCAAAAAGGCCGCGAGGCGGAGGTGATGGAGATCTTCCACCGCTGGGGTTTGCAAGCTAGTGTGGCCGGGGAAGTCATTGCCGAGCCGCTGGTGGAGATCTGGCACCAGGGATCCTGCGTGGTGCAGGTGCCGGCGCGGGCTTTGGCCGAAGACACCCCCGTCTATGTCCGTCCGGTGTTGCCAGAGCCGCCAGCCTACGTGCAGGCAGCGTGGCAATGGGATCCCGCCACTCTACCCCCTTGTGATTGCCAGGGGATCCACCTCGCTCAGGCAACGCTGGCATGGAAAGAGGTGCTGCTGCAGCTTTTGGCCAGCCCCACCCTGGCCAGCAAAGCCTGGATCTATCGCCAATACGACCACCAGGTGCAAAACAACACCGTCCTTTGGCCGGGCCAGGGAGATGCGGCGGTTATCCGCATCCGTTCCCAAAAGTTTGGCGTGGGCGAGGTGCCGCCCCTGCGAGCTTCCCGCAAGGCCATCGCTGCCACCCTGGATGGCAATGGCCGCTGGGTGTATTTGGATCCCTACGAGGGGGCCAAGGCAGCCGTGGCGGAAGCTGCCCGCAACCTCACCTGTGTGGGGGCCGATCCCCTAGCTGTTACCGATAACCTTAACTTTGGCAATCCCGAAAACCCGGTGGTGTACTGGCAGCTGGCCCTGGCCTGTCGGGGGATTGGAGATGCCTGCCGTGCCCTCGGTACGCCGGTAACGGGGGGAAACGTTTCTCTCTACAACGAGACCCTCACCCCCCAGGGATCGCAGGCTATCTACCCTACCCCTGTCATTGGCATGGTGGGTCTTATTCCCGACTTGAAATGCATCTGTGGCCAGGGGTGGCAGCAAGAAGGGGATCTCATTTACCTCCTGGGATCCCAGGCCCTCACCAGCTTGGGGGGCAGCGAGTATTTGGCGGTCATCCACCAGCAAGTTACGGGCCGGCCCGCGCCAGTGGATCTGGAATTGGAAAAGCGGGTGCAAGCTGCCTGTCGCCATGGAATCCGCCAGGGCTGGGTGCGCTCTGCCCACGACTGCAGCGAGGGGGGATTGGCTGTGGCTTTGGCAGAAGCCTGTTTGAGCGGAGGCCGCGGCGCAACCCTCTCCCTGGCTCCTGGATCCTTGCGCTGGGATCAGGCCCTGTTTGGCGAGGGATCCAGCCGCATCCTGGTTTCTGTGGATCCGGCCCAGCGCTCTGCTTGGGAAGCCTACTTAGAAGCGCAGCTTGCCGGCCAGTGGCAGCTTTTGGGAGAGGTGGGATCCCCTGCGGATCCCCTGCTCTTAAGGACGGCAGAAGAGGATCCCTTACTGGTGGTGTCTTTGGCAGCCATGCAGGCCGCCTACCACGGTGCCTTTTCGGACTAGCTGAGCCTCGGTTGGGAAACCGTTTTCTGCGCCCAGCTCCCTTCTCCCTTGGGGAGAGGGGCCAGAGGTTGGAGAGGACAACATCCTTAGGGGGATTTTTCCTCACACAAATTGGCCTGGATCACCTCTCGATATTGGGATTTGGGCTTAACGCCCACCAACTGGGCCACCAGCGTCTTGTTTTTGAAAAATTGCACCGTCGGGGTGCCCGCCACCCCCCCTGCCTCTGCAATCTCCGGATCTTTCTCAATATCGATCTCCACCACGTGCAGCTTGTCCGAGAACTCATCGATGATCTTGTTCAAGATCGGCTTGAGGGCATGACAAGGGGCACAGGTGGGGGCGGTGTACTTGACCATGAGCAGGCGGTCGCTTTCGTGGTAGAGTCGCCGCAGGGCATAGCTCCCCTCATGGCAAGTCTTGCTGAAGTCTAAGTCATCCTGTCCATTTTCCTCAAAGCTGGCCTCCTCAACAGCAGGATCCCCAGCAGACTCTGCCGCAGAAGTCGCAGCAGGGCTGGGTTCAGGATGGCTTTGGGGAAGGACGTGATACTCCTGGGCCAAGCCGTGTTCCGAGAGCCAGCGCTCTGCCAACATGGCCGCCATACAGCCGGTGCCGGCAGCGGTAATCGCCTGACGAAACTCGTGATCCTGCACGTCGCCGGCGGCAAACACCCCCTCCACACTGGTGGCCACGGATCCCGGGCGGGTGACGATGTAGCCGACTTCATCCAGTTCCAGTTGTCCTTTGAACAAGTCGGTGTTGGGCTTGTGGCCAATGGCATAAAATAGGCCACCCACTGACATCTCGCGTGTTTCGCCGGTTTGGTTGTTCCGCACTTTCACCCCGGTCAGACGCAGACCATCCCCCACCACTTCCACCGCTTCGCTGTGCCAGTGCACGGTAATCTTGGGATTGTTGAGAACACGATCCTGCATGGCCTTGCTGGCCCGCATTTTGTCGCTGCGCACCAGCATGTGCACGTGGGATCCAAACTTGGTCAGGTAGGTGGCCTCCTCACAGGCAGTATCGCCGCCGCCGATCACCACCAATTCCACCCCTCTGAACATGGGCATAGCCCCATCGCAGACAGCACAAGCTGACATGCCCCGGTTCCAGTAGGTCTCCTCCCCCGGCAGGTGTAGGCGCTTGGCTGTGGCCCCGGTGGCGATGATCAGGCTGTGGGTGCGCAATTCCCGCTCGTCAGAACGGACGACAAAAGGCCGCTGGCTTAAATCCACAAAGGTGACATCTTCGGTGTAAAGTTCTGCCCCCCACCGCTGCGCTTGAGCCCGCATGTTCTTCATCAGTTGGGGGCCGGTGATGCCCTCGGGAAAGCCCGGAAAGTTCTCCACCTCGGTGGTGGTCATCAGTTGCCCGCCCGGGATCCCGCCCGCCTGGAACCCCTCAAACACAACCGGCTTCAGGTTGGCACGCCCAGCGTAAATGGCTGCTGTAAACCCAGCAGGGCCGGAGCCGATAATCACCACATTCTCAACCCGACTTTGCTCTGTCATCCGATGTCTCTCCTTCTGCAATGGGAATAAAAGCCAAACTCATAACGACTACGCTTTAGCTTAACACCCCTTGGCGAACCGGTCGAGGCCGAGGCCTATTAGCCTCATTTTCGCTCGCCTCAGGCCATTGGGGCCTTTTTTGCCCATCCCATAGGGTTATCTCTGCCCAGAGGTTGGCAGGGTGGCGGCCATTGCCCAAGTTTTGGATCCCCAACACCCAATCCCGGTTGACCCAAGCCAGAAGGAAAAGAGGTGTCTGAGATGGCCAGCAATTTGGTCTTGGTCAGAAAGCGGAGCTCAAATGAATTTTGTATCAGAAACTACAAAATACCCGTGTTGGCCTTTCTAGGATGAGTGAGCGTTTTTGGCCTGTCTGGGTCGAAGCGTGGGGATCACCTGCTGGGATCCCATTTGTTTCAGCCACAGTTCCCCCAGTCTTAACCGCAACCCAATCAGGAGAGAGTAATGGCATCCACGCCCCAAGAAGTGCTTCAGATGATCCAGGACAACAACGTCCAGATAGTGGATCTCAAGTTTGTGGATATCTTTGGCACCTGGCAGCATGTTTCCTTCCACACCTCGATGATCAAGGAAGAAACCTTCACCGAGGGGCTTCCCTTTGACGGATCCAGTATCCGGGGCTGGAAAGCGATCAACGAGTCGGACATGTACATGGTGCCGGATCCCAAAACGGCTTGGATCGATCCCTTTCTGGAGGTGCCCACCCTCAGCATAACTTGCAGCATTGTTGAGCCGCGCACTGGCCAGCCCTATAGCCGCTGTCCCCGCAGCCTTGCCGCCCGTGCCGTTGCATATCTGCAATCGACGGGCATTGCCGATACGGCTTACTTCGGGCCGGAAGCGGAGTTTTTCATTTTTGAGGATGTTCGCTTCGACCAAACCCAAAACTCGGCCTACTACTTCGTGGATTCCATCGAAGGTCGCTGGAACTCGGGCCGCGAGGAGAAAGGTGGCAACCTGGGCTACAAGCCTCGCTACAAAGAGGGCTATTTCCCGGCCCCGCCCACCGATGCCCATCAAAACATCCGCACCGAGATGCTGCTGACCATGGGCAAGTTGGGGGTGCCCATCGAGAAGCATCACCACGAGGTGGCTACCGGCGGGCAAGGGGAGTTGGGCTATCGCTTTGCCGATCTGATCACGGCTGCCGACTACATGATGGTTTACAAATACGTGATCCGGAACGTGGCCCGCAAGCACGGCAAAACCGTCACCTTCATGCCCAAGCCCCTATTTAACGACAACGGCACTGGCATGCACACCCACCAGTCCCTCTGGAAGGATGGCCAGCCCCTGTTCTACAGCGAAGGCACCTATGCCAACCTGAGCGAGACAGCTCTCTACTACATCGGTGGCCTGCTCAAGCATGCCCCGGCAATCCTGGCCTTCACCAACCCCACCACCAACTCCTACAAGCGCTTGGTGCCCGGCTTCGAGGCGCCGGTGAACCTGGCTTACTCCCAGGGCAACCGTTCCGCTGCCATTCGCATTCCGGTGACCGGCAACAATCCCAAGGCCAAGCGTCTGGAGTTCCGCTGCCCGGATGCCACCTGCAACCCCTACATCGCCTTTTCGGCCATGCTGATGGCTGGCCTGGACGGGATCAAGAATAAGATCCATCCCGGCGAGCCCTTGGACAAAGATATCTACGATCTGGAGCCGGAAGAGCTGGCCAAGATCCCTTCCACGCCTGGATCCCTGCTGGATGCCCTGGAAAACCTGCAGAAGGATCATGCCTTCTTGCTAGAGGGCGGTGTCTTTACTGAGGATCTGATCCAGACCTATATCGAGTACAAGATCGACAACGAGATCAACCCCATGAATCTGCGGCCTCACCCCTACGAGTTCGCCCTCTATTTCGACGCCTAGACGGTGTGGCCGATTCTGCAGCGGGATCCCTGATGGGATCCCGTTTTTTTCCGAGGAAATAGCACCCCTCAATTGTGGATCCCTTAGGCAACTTAGCTACTTTTGGTCAACAGCACCTCGTGCCAGCGTTGAAGCGTCCTGTGCCGTCCATCGACCTGAGGAAGCTCAACCCAGAAACCAAAAGGGGATCCCCAGCCGGGATCCCTTCTCGCTGAGCTCATGCCAGAGCATCAACAGTTACGGGCAGATCAGCTCATGCTGACACGGCTACGGTCGTAGTTGAGCCGAAAGGTGGGATGCACTTTTCCTTGGATGCGGTTCCAGAAGTTGCGCACGTTGACATGCAGGCCAATCTGCTCTGTACCGCGGAGCAGCATGGATTGCTGGCGAATCCGAATCAAGCGTTGATGGCTCATCATCAAGCGGCGAGACAGCTCATCCAAGACATGAGAACGGCCATTGGCAGCCACCGGGGCAGATGCCTCTGCCGTCTGAACGGGTTGAGCCGGCCCTTCGGCCGCCTTGAGATGATGAGCAACACCCCGATAGAGCAGGTCAAGGTTGGTGGGCAAAACCACCGGCTTGCTCAGGTGGCGGAACCGCCAGTCCAGCCCCCGGTAACGACCCCCCACTTTGCCGGGAGAAACCGCTGCAGTTGCAGAAGAGGGGGTGTAATCGACGCCACGGTAAAAGAGTGCCATGATCTTCGCCTCCAATGAGTTGAGTTTTCATCCGTTCGCCTTCTCCTGAGAGACAAGAGAAGCCACACGGTTACCAGAAGAGTTGAGGCGCGTTCCTTCGGGATATCTCCCTACTTCCGTCCTCTGGCCGTGATGTCGCTCTACCTACATTAACGAGCCGCCCAGCACGCGAGAGGATGAACGATTTCTATCTACATTCTGTATTATAAGCTACGGTTTTGAGGTATTGCCAGCAAGTTTTAACAAAAATTTCCACTGAGTTTCTGGCCAGCTTCCTCTAATCGGGACTAGTCAGCCGGGATCCCTGGGGGAAGTAAGGTGCAGGGCTTGGGGCCAGGTTCTCCACTCTGTCCGAGATGCCAGAGGAAGCATTATCGTGGAAGAATCCTCAGGATTGGCTACAAAAGTTCACATTCCTTGGTGGGTGCCCTGTGCAGGAAGACTTTCGTCTGATTTTGGACATTGTGACGGTATTGGCGGCAGCGGCAGCAGGTGGATTCTTGGCTTCGCTGCTGAGGCAGCCGGTGTTGCTCGGCTACTTACTGGCCGGGATCTTGGTGGGGCCAACCGGGTTGGGGTGGATCAAAGAGTTGGTTCAGGTGGAAACCTTGGCCCAGTTTGGGGTGACCTTTTTGCTGTTCACCTTGGGGGTGGAGTTTTCCCTGAAAGAATTGCGCAAAGTGCGGGGGATCGCCGTTGGCGGAGGCATTTTGCAAATTGGCCTGACGATTTTGATCACGGCGGTGCTGGCGGTGGTCAGCGGCTGGTTGACGCCGGTGCAAGGGATCTTTTTGGGGGCCGTGCTCTCCTTGTCCTCGACTGCCGTGGTGCTGAAAAGTCTCACTGAGACCAACCAAATGGGCACTCCCCAAGCCCAGGCCATGCTGGGGATCCTGATTGTGCAGGACTTGGCGGTGGGGCTGATGCTGGCGGTGTTGCCGGCTTTGGACTCTCCCCTGCCGGAGCTGGCGGGATCCCTGGTCAAGTCGGTAGCGGAAATTGGCCTGGTGGGGCTGGGGGCAGTGGTGAGTGGCATTTGGCTCGTTCCGGCCTTCTTGCGGCTTTTGGCTCAGCAGGAGAGCAAAGAGGTGTTTTTGCTGGGGGTGATCAGCCTCTGCGTGGGGATTGCCCTGTTGACGGAGCGGCTGGGCATTTCCAGCGAGATTGGGGCTTTCATTGCCGGTCTGATGATCTCGGAGGTGGAGTACGCCGACCAAACCCTGGACTATGTAGAGCCTTTGCGAGATGTGTTTGCTGCTCTCTTTTTTGCGGCCATCGGCATGCTCATCGATCCCAGCTTTATCCTCGGCCATCTGTTGCTGATCCTGGGGCTGGTGGGTCTGGTGATGGTGGGCAAGTTTTGCATCGTGGCTCCCTTGGCGCGGCTGTTTGGTTACACTCTGCCGGCAGCGGTGGTGGTGGGGCTGGGCCTATCGCAAATCGGCGAATTCTCCTTTGTGCTGGCCAGCGAGGGGCAGGCTTTGGGATTGGTGTCGCGGCAGATCTATTTGTTGATTGTCAGCACCACAGCCGTTACCCTTCTGCTCACTCCCTTTCTGCTGAGGGGCGCTCCTCGACTGTTTTCCGGGCTACACGGGATCCCCTTCTTGGCCCGCTGGTTGGAATCGGGCGAGCGGCCCCGCGCTTTGGCCCCCGATGCTCCTCAACAGGGGCACGTGGTGGTGTGCGGCTATGGGCAGGTGGGGCAAGACATTGTACGCATTCTCGAAGCCCGTCGTCACCCCCTCTTGGTCATTGATCAATCGGAACGGGTGATCCAACACCTGCGTTCCCGTGGGATCCCTTACCTCTACGGAAATGCGGCCAGCCCGTTGGTGCTGGAGAAAGCTTGCCTGCCCCAGGCCCGCGCCCTGGTTATTGCTCTGCCGGATCGCATGAGCATCCGCCTCTGCCTGAAACGAGCTCTGGAGTTGGCGCCGCAATTGGATGTGGTGGTGCGAGCTACCGACAAGGAAGACATCGAACAGCTCTATCAGTTGGGGGCCAGAGAAGTCGTCCACCCCGAATTTGAGGCCAGCCTGGGGCTGTGCAGCCATGTGTTGCTGGAGTTGGGAGAACCCCCAGACATCATTCAGCAGGAGATCCTGGCCATTCGCAGCAGCCACTACCGCGATCTGCGCCCTCTCCACCCCAGTTGTCTGATCCCCGCGCCTGTCAGTTGGCTGACACCGCCGGCCCCACCTCCCTCTCCCCCCCTCCCCGCCAATGCCAACGGCAGCCAAGACAGCCACCCACCTGAGTCTGTGCTGGCCTGGTGGGAACGCTGGCAGCGGCCTGTTCAACCCGAATGGGCAGGGATCCCTGGCTCTGCCGAGTAGAGATTTGCACCTCAATCTTCGTAGTATCCTGCAAACTGGAGGTGTGGCCACTGCAAGTTGCAAGCCTCGGGACAGTTCCCCCGCTGCCTTTGCGGATGGAGACGCTGGGAGGTTTTCCAGAGGCAACGGAAAGGGTCCTCGGCGTTGCTCGGCACTCTGGGGGGAGGGGTGCCCCATCTGTTTCTGGCCTAGGTTGCCATGCCGACCGTTAACTATCTGCGCATCAGCTTGATCGATCGCTGCAATTTCCGCTGCCAGTACTGCATGCCTGACGAGGCGGAGTTGACGTGGCTGCAAGCCCCAGAGCGTTTAACGGATGAGGAAATCCTCACGTTGGTTCGAGAGGTGTTTTTGCCGTTGGGGATCGATTGCTTTCGCCTCACCGGCGGCGAACCCCTGCTCAGGCCGGGGCTGGAGCACCTCATCCGGGCTCTATACAGCCTGCCTGGGGTGAGAGATGTGGCCCTTACCACCAACGGCTTCAACCTCAGCCAAAAAGCTCAACTCCTCTATGAAGCGGGGTTGCGCCGCATCAACATCAGCTTTGATTCCCTCAACCCCGAGACCTTTCGACTGATCACGGGGCGGGATCGCTGGCGGCAGGTCTGGGCCGGGATCCAAGTTGCCCACCAAGTGGGGTTTGATCCCCTCAAGTTGAATGTGGTGGTGATCCCTGGGCTCAACGAATCGGAAGTGGAAGATCTGGCTGCCCTTACTCTGGAGCGACAATGGCATGTGCGCTTCATCGAGTTTATGCCCATTGGCAATGCCGCCCTCTTTCAGCAGGCCGGCTGGGTGGAGTCTGAGGTGCTGCGACAGCGAATTCGCGCTCGCTTTGGCCTGGAACCCGGGTTTGTGGCCGGCAATGGGCCGGCGGATGTGTTTCGAATCCCGGGGGCAAAAGGCACCTTGGGCTTTATCAGCCAGATGTCGGAGTGCTTTTGCGATCGATGCAACCGCATGCGGCTATCCAGCGACGGTTGGCTGCGCCCTTGCCTGCTCAACGAATCCGGCCAAATCAACCTGCGGGATCCGCTGCGAGCTGGGATCCCTGCCGAAAGGCTAAGACAGCAGGTGCGAGAACTGCTGGACATCAAGCCGGACATCAACTTCAAAGGACGGGACACCGGCAGCCAGGGATCCTACCGGCGCACCATGTCTCAGATTGGCGGCTAGCGGGGATAAGGGATCCGCAAAAGCTGGTTGACCGGTGGGTGGGCCACCTGCAACTGTTTCCCATCCGGCCACTGGATCTGGATTTCCTTGACCCCTGTTTCGGATCCCAGGCCAAAGTGGGCCACCGGCTCCATCTGACAGAGGTAGCCGCTGCCGGCGTCAATGGCCTGGATCTGGGTACGGGTGGAGGTGAGCAGCCTTACCAACGCGCCGCGGGCCGGGGCTCCCTGGCGGGTGAGGGGCAGAACTCTCAGCCAGTTGTTGGCATTGGCCTGAGGGCGATAGAAGCTGAGAGGCTGGGCGCCAGACTCCCCATGGGCAATCAACAATTCCAGACGACCATCCCCATCCACATCGGCCACTGCTGCTCCTGTCCCCAATCCCTGCGGCTCGGCAGCATCTCCAATGTCGATGGCTTGCCAACGGCCGGAGCGCCAAGCAAACAGACGGTTGGGCTCGCCGATGTTGTTGAAAAACAGCTCCGGATAGCCGTCGTTGTCGAAGTCGGCAGCAATGACCGTGCGAATGCGAGAGGGCCTAGCCAACTCCGGGGGGGCTACATCCTTAAAAAAACCGTCGGGGGTCTGGATCCAGAGGCGATGGGGGCCTTCCCAGTTGCCATAGAGCAAATCCAGCCGTCCATCCCCATCCAGATCCACCGCTGCCACGCCGCGCCCATGCTCGTCGGGATCTGCTAGGCCCACCTCAGCGGCAATCTCTTCAAAGGTGCCATCTCCCCGGTTGCGAAACAGAAAGTTAGGTCCCTGCTCATTGACGGCAAAAATGTCCATCCGCTGCGAGACCAAGGGCACGGCCACCAACCCCCGCCCGCCCGTCACCCGATTGAGTCTCGCTTCTGGCGCCACATCGGCGATCATCTGGTTGGAGGCCAGCTCATACAGGCGCATGGGGCCGCCGTAGTTGGCTACGAAAAATCCATAGCTCCCCTGGCCGAGACGATCCACACAGGCTACAGAGCGACCTGCCGTCAAGTTGAGGGCATCTTGGTTTTGCGGCAGGGAGAACAGGTCCACCCAGCGAGATCCCTGCCAGTCGAAGAGGCGATCCCCAAAGCGCTTGCGCCCGCCGAAGGTATCGGTGTTCAAGACATAAAGTTCTTCCTGCCCGTCCCCGTCAAAGTCGGCGGCAGCCACCCCAATTGCCATGCGCCCTGCATCGGCCAGGGTGTCGTCTGCTTGATCCACCAGGGTTTGCCCATCCCACTTCAAGACCCGATTCGAGCCACGGAACCCGCACACAAACAGCTCAAAGGCCCCATCCCGATCCAAATCGCAGGCGGCAACCCCGTAGAAAAGGGCAGGTGGGTTGAAGCGGATCTGCGAGCTGCAATCTTGAAACATGGGGATCCCATCGGAGAACAATAGGAACTGGTGGAGCTTCCAGCTCTGATGGTATGCTGGATCTTCGCTGGAACTTCCCCTTCAACCATGCCACGCATCAAATCTGCCATCAAGCGCGTTCAGATCGCAGAGCGGAATCGGCTGCGCAACAAAGCCACCAAAGCCATGGTGCGCGCTCTGATGAAGAAAGTGATCTCCCTCTCGGCTGCCTACGCTGCCAACCCACAGCAAGAAACTCTGCAGGAAATCCAGGCGGCGATGAGTGCTGCTTTCAGCCGCATTGATAAAGCTGCCAAAACCGGCGTCCTGCACAAAAACACAGCCGCTCGTCGTAAGGCTCGGCTGGCCCGGATTGTGAAGCTATCTGTGGCTTCCTCGGAAAAATCCCAGGCTGAGGCTTTGGGTGGGCGTGATTGACTTCTCCTGCTGCTTCGGAAGTGGTGCTTGTGCGGGATTTCAGCCGCACGCAAACGAGATTTTGCCTCGGTGCCGGCAGGGATCCCAAGTAGCAGCCAAAACCTAATCTTGAGTATCCAACCTGCGCACCAACCAGCGCCGCAGCGGATGCCATACCGGCAAGGACAGGATCCAGCGGGATTGCTGCTCCAGCATGAGACGCTCCACCGGATACAGGCCGAACAGCTCATAGCGGCTTTGGGCAATCAGGATCCCCATCGTGAAGCTGACACAGAGCAACAACCCCAAAGTCGGCCATCCTGGGCGGTGAAACAAGGCATATCGCAGGCCCGTCCAAGTAAAGTAATCCCACAGGCGGGCTATATCCGCTCGCAAAGCCCAAAGGCTAGGGATCCCGACTACCAGCCACAGCAGGCCCAGAAAGATGAAGCTACCACCGTGATAGAGGCGCAGCAGACGCTTGGCTGCCGGAGACAGAGCTTGAGTGCCAGAGGCAGCTTTCTTTTCCGCAGCTGAGCCAGGATCAGGGAGCAAGGGCATGGGGATCCCGATGTTCAACACCTCAAAACCCATTTTGGCCGGGTCTGCGCCGGGAAAGCTCGGTCACATGGGATCCCGACCCGGCTCCCTAAGTCAAACCGCGCAATTTGCCCAAGCAACAATGCAGAACTCAAGGTCAGAGGCAGGTTGGTCGGGGTCAGAGAATGGGAACTGGGCCGGGGATATAATGGCTCTGCACCCTTTTCTTCGGCCTTGCTAGCTCAAAGGATAGAGCACCGACCTTCTAAGTCGATGGTTGCAGGTTCGAGTCCTGCGCAAGGCGCTGGCCTTGCCCTCTAAGCCTTGCTTGGGGTTTCCGACAAGCTGCCCTGATGGGGGCACCACATCTGAACCATCACCTGCCGAGAGTGGCTTTCTACCCGCAGGGATCCGCCCATCAGCTCCACTGCCTTTTGAACCAGCGATAGACCCAAGCCCGTTCCCCCGGCGTTGCGGCAATCCAACTGGGGGAGGCGATAGAACTTTTCAAAAAGGCGGGGCAACGCTTCTGCAGGAATTTCCACCCCTGTATTGCGCACCGTGATCAGCCAGCCGGGACGGCCATTGGAGTTAGCCTGGCTCACACTCAAATAGATGCTTTCCCCAGTGGGGGTGTACTTACACGCATTGTTTAAAAGCTCGCTGACCACCCGCGACAAGAGGCTCTCATCCGTGCAGAGGGGCCAAAGGTCGGGATCCCATTCCACCTGAAACTGTTGGCCCTGTTGGGCAGCTCGCAGCCGGAAGGGCTCGCAAAGATTGGGGATCCACTCCTGGGGAGATAAACAGGTAAGTCTGAGGGCTTTGTTTCCGGACTCGATGGCTTGCAATTCCAATAAGTCGTTGATCAACTCCAGCTCGCGGTTGGTCTCCATCTCCAAAATCTGCAAGTAGCGCCTTTCCCGCTCGGTTAGGTTGGCTTTGGATAAAAACCCAATGGCCAGCTTCATGTTGGTGAGAGGCGTGCGCATTTCATGGGAGACCATGTGCAGAAACTCATCTTTGAGTTGGTTGAGCTCCTGCAACTGTTGCACCTGACGCTGGATCGTTTGATAAAGACGTGCTTGGCGAATGGCGATGGCACATTGGCCGGCTACCCGTTGGATGAGCTGTTGTTCCCGCTCGGTAAATATCTGCCCCGGTGGACGGGATCCACAAATATCTCCCAAAACAAGCAGTTCCTCGTGTTGAGCTGTCAGATCCCTTTTGTCGCAAATGGGAGCGATGATCAGGGTGTAGCGGTCGTGGTTGGGCCAGCAGGGGTGATGGAGATTGCTGAAGTGGCAAAGCTGTCCGCGCTGGAGCTGACGAAGCACATCGGCAAAATCTGCAAACGGGATCTCCAGGGGAAAGCGCCGGATCCCTTCTCCGGCCAAATAGTCCACCGCCAAAACGCTGACCTGCCGCTCTGGGTCATACAGGGCAATGGTGCAATTGGATAGGTTCAAGCTGAGGGCCAATTCTCGGGCCACCGTTTCCAAGATTTTTTGTTCATCCAAAGTGGAGCGAATTTCTTCGGTGATGAGCTGGAGTAGCGCTTCGTCGTTGTAAGCTTGTTCGAGCTCTGCGTTGGTCTGTTGCAGCTTTTGATAAAGCTCTGCCTGCTGAATGGCCACTGCCAGGTGCTCCCCGATGGCCTTGGCCAACTCGATCTCATCGGTTTGCCAATCCGGATCTGAAGTCAGGCGCCGCAGGGACAGGGCACCCCACACTTTTCCCTGGCAAGCCACTGGGATCACCAACCAAGGGCCCAGGTGGTATTCTCGCTTTTCATGGATAGCAAAGGGATCCAAAACTTGCTCGGGATCCGGCGCATGAAAAACTTGCAGCTGCTTCAAGTATTGGATGGCCACAATGTCTGGACTATCCGGGATGTGCAGGTGAAGGGCAGTGGGCAGATCAGGCGATTGGACGTAGCTGGCAACACCTAACCATACAGCCTCAGCCGGCAGGTACTGGTAAAGGGTAACCCGTGCTGCCTGTAACACTGCCCTCACTTCCCGGACTGCCACATCAAACAGGGTGGGCAAGTCGAGCGAGGCGTTGATGGCCTGAATGAGCTGGCTGAACAGCCTTTCTCGCTGCAATTGCCGCTGCAGCTTCAGCTCGGCTTGCTTACGAGGGGTGATGTTTCTAATGATCATCAGGACTTGATCTTCCCCATAGGGGGCGATGCGAGCCTGCCGATATTGGGGCTGAGGGGATCCCTCTGGGCAGGGGTATTCGATCTCTTGAGCTTGCCGGGTTGCTAGGGCCAGCTCCAGATGCTCGCGAATGGCTTGGGCTGTGGGCTCTGCCGCACCGGCGCAGGCGACCTCAGGAAACAGCTCTTCAAGGGTTTTGCCCAGGTAGTAGGCAGGGGGATGGGGGACAGAAAAATGGCTGGGCGGCTTGAACTCCAGACATCGGCCCTGGCGATCCAGACGAAGCAGCATGTCGGGCAGAGCTTCCAGGATCTGGCGATGGCGACGCTCCCGCTCGGCCAAGGTGGCCTCTAGTTGCTTGCGCTCGCTGATATCCAGGGTCACCCCGACAACCTGGCCGGGATCCCCTTTCGGCCCCAGCAGGACAACCCCCTGGGAAAGCTGCCAGCGCATCTGGCCGTCGGCCTGGTAAACCCGATATTCCACCGAAAAGTTGGGATCCCCCTCTACCGCCCTGGGCCCAGCCGTCTGCAAAGCTTCTTTCACCCTTTGGCGATCTTCCGGGTGAACATACTGCAAAAACACTTCTAAGGTGAAGCCTTGGTTTGGATCCAGCCCGTATTTGGCCTTGCATTGGGGAGAGGCAATCAACTTCCAGGTGCGCAAATCCAGTTGCCAATAGCCCAGTTGGGTGGCTTCTAAGGCCAAATAGAGATGCTCTGGATAAAAGCTGCCGTCTCCTGGCCGCACCGGCACCAGGCGGTATCGAGTTGAAGCCATCTCCCTCACCAGATTCTATGAGCCCTGCCTCATTGTGGACGATTTTCAGGAGACGTGAGGGATCCTACTATTCGAACTGTTAGAAATTCCTAACCTTAAGCATGGCTTCAGGGTAACTCTTAGATATGTGTTCTCCGACACCAAACCTTCAACTTGAGCTGGACTTCAACTTCACGGGGAGAAGGCCTAGGGTCACACCCTGCTGATGCAACCGGGAGGCTTTGGGCCGGGCTTGTGGGAAAGGGGGGTGCCTCTGCTATAGTATCGTCAGTTGCATTTCGGATCCCAAGTGGTGGGATCCCCCTGGCAGGTAGGGTCAGGGCAGGCTTCGAGATGTCTTTGCGCTCTTGCGAGAGTTGACGTTGCGTTGAGCTTTCTCGGTGTGATCCTGCCCTTAGCCTGCGTGAAGCGTTTTCTCTTTTTTATGCTTTCCTGTGCAACGTTAAGCCTGACGTTTAATCACAGAAAACTTCTCCGGCTCTCGAGTTTGGGTTTATCTGTAGTAAGACCTGTATTCAGATTTTCCCGATGGGTTGACGGTTTCCTGTTCGCCCTGGCGCGGCTTCTCAAGGTGCCGTTGCCCTCTTCATTTGGTTAGCGGACGGGGAAACAGAAGATTGCTAGATCTGGACAATTAGCAGGGCCGAGGTTGTCTTCACTTCCTTGGGCTTTGGCTTAAGTTTTCCTTTCCCCGGGTATCTCTTGCAGAGTTGCCCGATGTTGGCGATGGCAACAGGATAGTCTGTTTAGCCTGCTGTTAGGTTTTCTGGATTCTTTGAGTTGGGTTGATGGGCTGGCCCGCGGCATGGCGAGCGAAGGGATGCCTTTGACCTTTCTCAGCAGACTTCTCCCTATTTTTTCCTAGCTCAACTCAATCATTTTCCAACCGAAGAATTCAAGGTTATTGCTGTGGTTTGTAAAGTTTCTCCCAGTTTGGATCGACATAGCCAGTCGAGTGAATCTGCTTTGCTTGGCCAGGCTTCATTGCCCCAAGGCCACCCCTTGGATCCCCTCAGTGCTGAGGAGATGCGGCAAGTGGTGCAGATCCTGCGCCGGCAACGGCCCCTCAGTTCTCAGGGGCGCTTTGTAACCATCCAGCTACAAGAGCCGGAGCGGCCTTGGATGGAAGCGTGGCAGCCGGGGCAGCCGTGGGATCGGCAGGCTTTCGTGGTGCTGTTGGATCCGGCCAGTGGCAACACCTACGAAGCGGTGGTCTCTCTGTCAACACAGCAGGTGCGCTCTTGGCAGCTCGTTCCGGGCGTGCAGCCCCCTCTGCTCGACGATGAGGTGTACGCCTGCGACCGCCTGCTCAAGGAGGATCCCCAATTTTTGGCGGCTCTGCAGCGGCGGGGGATTGCCGATGTGGATTTGGTGATGGTGGACTACTGGACGGTGGGCTACTTCGGGATCCCGGAAGAAGAAGGGCGGCGGCTGGTGCGAGGCTTTTGTTTCCTACGTACTTCCCCTTGCGACAACGGCTATGCCCGCCCCATCGAGGGGCTCTACCCCTGGATTGACCTCAACCGCATGCAAGTTGTCAAGGTGGAGGATCGGGGTCTGTGGCCCTTGCCGCCGGAGTCCGGTAACTTCGACGAGCTGTTTTTCAAAGATTTTCGCCAAGACTTGAAGCCGCTAGAAATCACTCAGCCCCAAGGGGTGAGCTTCCAGGTGGACGGCCACCACATCCGCTGGCAGAAGTGGGATCTGCGCATCAGCTTTAACCCGCGAGAGGGGCTCGTCCTCCACCAGGTGAGCTACGAGGATCAAGGCCGCCTTCGCCCCATTCTCTACCGCGCCTCGGTAGCCGAGATGGTGGTGCCCTACGGGGATCCGCGGGATCCCCACTTCCGCAAAAATGCCTTCGATGTGGGGGAATACGGCATCGGGATGCAGGCCAACTCCCTGCGGCTGGGCTGCGACTGTCTGGGGGAAATCTACTACTTCGATGCCTGGCTGCCCACCAACAGCGGTGAGCCCATGCTTTTGAAAAATGCCGTCTGCATGCACGAGGAGGATTTTGGCATCCTTTGGAAGCACACCGACTGGCGCACGGAACGGGCGCAGGTGCGGCGCTCGCGGCGATTGGTGCTTTCCTTTTTCACCACCATTGGCAACTACGACTACGGCTTTTTCTGGTACTTCTACCAGGATGGCACGCTGGAGTTTGAAGCCAAGCTCACCGGCATCATCAACACTTGCGCCACGTTGCCGGGGGAAGAGCCGGAGTTTGGCGTCTTGGTGGCACCCCAATTGTCTGGCCTCAACCACCAGCACTTTTTCACTGTCCGCCTCGATATGGCGGTGGATGGGCCGTGCAACTCCCTCTATGAAGTGCATGCAGAACCTCTGCCTCTGGGGCCGGATAACCCTCACGGCAACGCCTTTCGCGCCCGCTCCACCCTGCTCAAAACCGAGCAGGAGGCTAAGCAAACGGTGGATCCCTTGCGGGGCCGCTATTGGAAGATTGTCAACCCCAATCGCCACAACCGCCTGGGACAGCCGGTGGCCTACAAACTGATGCCGGGGGAAAACGTCCAGCTTTTGGCCCACCCCGACTCTTGGCTGTACCGACGGGCAGGATACCTGGCCCACCACCTCTGGGCCACGCCCTACCATCCCGGCGAGAAGTTCCCAGCAGGGAACTACCCCAACCAACATCCCGGTGGCGAAGGGCTGGTGCAATGGACGCAAGCGAACCGCTCCCTGGAAAACACCCGCCTGGTGCTCTGGTATAGCTTTGGCTGCAATCACTTCCCCCGCACCGAGGACTGGCCAGTGATGCCGGCTAGCTACATCGGCTTTATGCTCAAGCCCCTGGGCTTCTTTGAGTGCAACCCAGCTCTGGATGTGCCTCCTCCCCCGCCGAAGACCAAAGGCTGCTGCAGCTTTATTGACTACCCCCCTGCCTAGAGGGCGAGGATTCTTTCAAGTGCGAACAGCTTGGGCGCGACAGGAGTGAGAGGGGAGGCACTCTTCGCCCACGGGGCTTGAGACCTGGTTTCTGGGTCACCGTAGCAGGTGCCTTCCATTGCTCAGCCCCGGTCTTTGGTGCTGGGCAAAAGCTCTGCTCAGATCTGCTCAGATTGAGAGTTCACAAGCTGCTGCGAATCACAAACGAGTAGTTGCTGCCCGGTTCCAGCAGATAGTCCGATTTTTCCAGAAAGCGGCTCAAGGGCTCGCAAATCAAAGCTCGCCCCACAGAAGGCTCCACTCTGAGTTCCCCGGCCCGAAAGCGCCAGCAAAAGCGCCAAACCCAACCATTGGCATTGACTTCCCCCTCAATGGCACCCTCTTGCCAAGAGCGGCGGGTAATTTGGATGTGGGCAGTGGTCTGAGGCAGTCGGCTCATCCGGCATCTCCCGACGGGATCCCTTGTAGGGTAGCGCGTGGCTCCCTCGCTGCCGCCAGCAGGTCGAGTATGGCGAGTGAGGCAGCAGGAGCTCAACCCGTGGGGAGGGATCCCGTACACAGGGTCAGTTCTTTCGATCTTCTGAGAGCGGCTGCAACAAACCCCCCAGGGTAGGGGGGCTGTTTCCTGGGCTCCTGCTGTAGGAAAAGCTGGCCAGAAGCTAGCGAGCGGCAGTTGCAAGGGTCTTCGAGGATTTTTTCTCCGGCTTTTCAGCCGCAACCTCTGCTAACAAAGCTCGCAGGCTGGGAAAAAGGAAGTGGTTCTCCTCGACATATTGCGCGCCGAACAACCCCTTCTCCGCCCAAAAAAACCGATCAACGGTATGCTCATTTCGCCGCACCAAAATCAGCGCGGGGGGCTGAATAGACTTCTCCTGAATATACTTTCGAGCAGCGGTTACAGACTTCTCTTCACCACTGTCCAGATTAAATTGAGGAATGTGATCTAAAATTTTGCGCCCTTCCAGACGACGGCGACTCTTACGCTTTCTTCTCCTAACCAATGTAAGCCTCCTGTAGAAGGATGACCGAACAACCGCAACCGCAAAGAATATATCAGCGCTGCTTAAGAAAAGCAATAACTTTTACCCATTTTTGTTATCATCTTTTACAAAGGCAATAAAGACAGCAGTCGCCCTCAAAGCCCTTGAAGGGTTACTTATGGACGCGCCCAAAAAAATCTAATCGGGAACCTTTCTCCGAACAAAAAATCCCCCAACAATCGCCTGCAAAGAGAGCTGGCGATTGGGCGTTTGCTAGGTTGACTGCTGATATTGATAGGGGATCCACGGTCTCTGACACCTGCGAAGAAAGTCAGATGCCGATGTGGGAGATCCGCATCAAATCTGGCCCCTAGCCTAACATTAACAAATAACGATACTCAACAGAACATATACCTAAGCTCAGCTTCAAGACAACCCCCTTTGGGCTGAAGTGCTAAGTCAATTGCCAATGCTGCAAGTCTGGAGCTGCTCAACCGAGGAGAGAAAGGGGCACTCCGGTGCCGGGCTACCGTTGAACAGCGCATGTAAGACTGTACAACCAACTTCTTGTTTCTACAAGAGATCCACTGCAGATCCCCAGCATGTCCACACAGCCCTTTCGCGAGTTCATCCTGGGAGCCCTGGAGTGAGGAGTTCTGGTACCGTAGGGATTGGATAGATCCCGCGCCAGGTGACCGGCAAGCTGGAATGGGCTTGATGGGCTGCCAGGACTGCGCTGAACCGATTAGACGGAATTCAGGCATCTTGCTAGCCTTACTTCAGGCTTGGCTGCGCCTCAAGGACTTAAGTCTATTTGGGTTTATCTTGTCTGGGTCTAGGGAGTTTTGAGCATGATGAAATTCGCGTTGCTGATGGGTCTGGGACTCAGCTTGGGATCCCTGCCGGCTTGGGCACAGGGAGCAACCCCGTCGCCTGGCCCTGCTGCAACTGCTTCTCCGACTTCGGGGGGGGCTCCGGCCACAGCAACTCCCAGCCCTGTGGCATCTCCAGCCCTGACCCCAGAGCAAGTCACCGATGCCCAGGTGGAACAGTTGGTGCGGATTCTGTTGGAGTTGGATCCCCTGATCCGGGAAGCGAGCGCCCAACTGCGGGAAACCCAGAACGAGGAGGAGTACGAGCAAATTATGCAGCGCACAGAAACCCAAGCCAGCCGCATTGTCGAGGAGCAAGGGCTGACAGTGCTTCAATACCGCGAATTGATGACCTTGGCGAACGAAAATCCTGTTCTCAACCAGCGGGTTCGGGCCCGCTTGCAAGAAGTTTTGCAGGAAGGGGAAGCTTCCAACTCTCCAAAGCCGGCCACCCCGACGCCTACACCCTAGGCTGAGCTGGCTTGCCTTGGCCAAAGGCAGGGAGAACCCGAGGCAGCCGCAAGGTAAAGCAGGTGTGGCTGGCCCCGCTGTTGAGGTGAATGCTTCCTTGCAACAGGCTTACCCGCTGCTGCACAAGGGCCAACCCCAACCCTGTCCCCCCTTGCCGCCAGGGATCCGCGCTGGGCACCCGATAGAACTTCTCAAATACCCGCTTTTGCTCTTCCAGGGGAATGGTTACGCCGGTGTTGAGGACTTGGATGTCCAGGTGGTCGGAATGGCAGGTGGCCTGAAGGCTGATCAGGTGCTCAGCAGGGGTGAATTTACAAGCGTTTTTCAGCAATTCCGCCAGCACCGACTTTAGCACTCCCGGCAGGGTAAAAATGGCAGGCAGTCCTGGAGGGATCCCAAGGCTGAAGCGCTGATGGCGGCTATGGGCCTCCTGAGCAAAGGGCTCCGCGATCTGGGGCAACCACTCTTGCAGCTCCAACCAGCAGGGCCGCTGTGAACCGTTCGCGTTAGCGGGACGGAGTCCCTTGAGCACCTCTAACTGCTGCAGTTCCAGCAGATCCTCGACCAGTCTGATCTCCCGCTCACATTCGTTCTCCAACACCTTCAAGTACTGAGAGATTTTGGCCGGATCCGGGGATCTGGGAGCGCCCTGGGCAGGCAGCAGGACGGAGCTGAGCAGGTGGATGGCCATTTTCATGTTGGAAAGAAGGGTGCGCAGCTCGTGGGACACCGTGCTAAGGAAGTCATTTTTCAGGCGATCCAGCCGCTGCAATTCCTGTACTTGGCGATCCAGTTGGGCAGTGCGGGCCTGTACCTTTTCTTCCAGGGTGCGGCTCAGTTCCTGAACCTGTTGGAACAGTTCCGCCTGCCGAATGGCGGTGGAGAGGTGAGCAGCCAGGGCCAAGATCAGATCCTGATTGGTGGCCAGCCAACCGGGACGTGCTGTTTTCAGTTGCAGGCACAGGCTGCCCCAAAGGGTGGGGTGGGCCGAGTCAGATTCGGGGCTTTCGCCGCCGTAGAGCGGTACCAGCAGCCAACTGCCAGGATAGGCTTTGGCCATGGCGGAGATGTAGACCCAGCCTTTGGCTTGGTCGGCTGCCTCCAGCAACACCACTTTCCCCTGCTTCAGTTGCCGGGCAATGGGGCTTTCGGAATCGGGGATCTGACAACCCAGATAGCCGTCGGGCTGAGGGGGATATTCGGAGACAATGCGCCAATGCTGTTGCTGAGGCCGATAGATGCTGATGCTCACCCGATCCGCCTCTAGCAGATGGCAAATCTCGCGGGTGGCAACGGCAAAGATCTGATCCGACTGCAGAGAGGTGCGAATGGCCCGGACGACACGGTTTAGGGCTTGCTCGCGGGCCGCCTGTTGGCGTAGGTTCAACAAGTTCTGGCGGGCCTTGAGCAGGTGTCGGATGCGCTGACGCATCACCGGCCAGTGAATGGGCTTGGTAATGTAGTCGCTGGCTCCGGCAGCAAAGGCTTTGTCTACGGAAGCTTGATCCTCGAGCGAGGTGATCATCAAGCAGGGTAGATCCGCATCCAGAGCCTGCAAGCGTTGGCAACACTCGAACCCATCCATGTCGGGCATGAGGGCATCCAGCAGGGCAATTTGAGGCTGAGTTTGACTGAAGAGCAGCAGGGCTTGGTCGCCGTCTTCGGCCTCTGCCACTCGATAGCCTTCATGAACCAACAGGTGGGTCAAGTACCCGCGTATGAATGGGTCGTCATCGGCCAGCAGCACCGTCGGCGAAGCATTTGGCAACGGATATCCAGAACTGGGGATAGGTGGAGATTGCACAAAATTCACTCCACAGAGTTGGCCGTTCGCGACAGCGGTGCGGAGCACTTTAAAACCCCAAAGCGTGAGGGGATCCCTTGGACAGACCTATTTCCGTCAGGATCGGCGAGGTGGTGTGAGGAGTTGCCGTAACGGTTTTGGAAGCGGATCCGGTGCAGGTAGGGGGGCTATCCCGCACTGTAACCTACCAAGGCTATCGCTTTGATATCGGTGGACACCGCTTTTTCTCCAAGTCGGCGGAAATTGAGGCTCTGTGGACGGAGATTTTGGGCTCGGAAATGCAGGTTTGCCGTCGGCTTTCCCGCATTTTTTACCGAGGTGTTTTCTTTGATTATCCAATTCGACCTACGGATGTTTTTGCCAAACTGGGGCCAGGGTTTACCACCCTCTGTCTGCTCAGTTACCTAAAGGCGCGCCTCTTTCCCAGGCCCAATCCTGTATCTTTTGAAGATTGGGTCATTAACCAATTTGGGGAACGGCTGTATCGCACTTTTTTTAAGACCTACACCGAGAAAGTGTGGGGGATCCCTTGTCACGAGATCAGCGCCGACTGGGCAGCCCAGCGGATCAAGGGTCTGTCGATGGCTTCTTTGATCCGCAAAACCTTTTTCCCCAGCCGAGGGGGAGTGATCAAAACCCTGATCGATCGCTTTCGCTACCCTCGCCTGGGGCCAGGCCAGATGTGGGAGCGCGTTCAAACCTTGTTGGCAGAAGCCGGGCAGCCGGTACAACTGGATCGCAAGGTTACAACCAAGGCTATCAAGCTCACATCCAGACCATTCGGGCCTTTTTGGAAGAGGCACTGCCCAATTTGCAGGTGGCAGGTCGCAACGGCATGCACCGCTATAGTAACCAAGATCACGCCATGATGACGGGCCTCTTGGCCGCTCGCAACATTGTGGCAGGGGAACGGCGCTACGATGGGTGGCGGGTCAACCAAGATGCTGAGTATCTGGAAGAGGAGGATTCGACAGAGGCCTTGGCGGGAGGACGGGCCGTGCCCCAGGTGCTGGGTCGCCGGAGTTAGCGGCGGAAGGGATCCTGCTTCGATCCAGCTTCGCCATCCAACACCTCTAGGATGGCCTTGGCAGCGCGAGCCAGAACGCCGGGTTCTCCTAGGGCTGCCCGCATCGCGGCGTAGTCGGCTTGCAGTTGGGCTTTGCGTTCGGGCCGAGTTAGCAACTCCAGCGCCAGTTGGGCAATCTTCTCTGGCTGGGCCTGCTCCTGCAGCAACTCCGGGACAATGGGGCGCATCTGCACGAGGTTGGGCGGAGACATGAAGGGCACCGACACCCTCAGCCAATGGCGGGCGATCCAGAAGGTGATGGGGTTGAGGCGATAGATCACCACCTGGGGGATCCCCAAGATGGCCGTCTCCAAGTTCACCGTGCCCGACTTGGCCAACACCAAATCAGCCGCTGCCAAGGCGAGGTGATGAGCTTTGTGGGGGGAGAAGAAGGGCAGAGCTTGGGGATCCAAAAGGGTGAGGTTGAGCCCAAGGCGGCGGGCAGCCCGCGCAATCGGGGCAGCAAAACGGGGCGAGGCCAGGGGCACCCAAAACTGTGCCTGAGGCAGGTGAGCTTGCAACAACTGAGCCGCCTTGAGCAAGACAGGCAGAACCGAGCGCAGCTCTTGCCGCCGCGAAGCCGGCACCACCACCACCACCGTGGCTTCGGCAGGGATCCCCAACTGGGCTCTGGCGGCAGCACGGCTGGGCACAGCGGCCAAAATATCCAACAGGGGATGGCCCACATACTGGACATGGGCTCCTGCCGCCGCGTAGTAGCGGGCTTCCTCAGGGAAAATCGCCAACATCAGCCGCATCTGCTGGGCCAGTTGGTAGGTGAGGCGGGCATCCTGCGACCACACCCACTCTTGGGGAGCAATGTAATAGACGGCAGGGATCTGCCGCCGTTGCAGCAGACGGGCAATGCGGCTGTTGACGCCGATGTAGTCCACCAGCACGGCCACATCTGGCGGGTCTTGGGCCAAAAAGCGGCGAATCTTCCACTCCGTCCAGAGGGCGGGGCCGATAAAGGGAAGAGCCTCTAAAATGCCAACAGAGCTGATCTCGGTAGTGCGGTGCAATAAACGGGCCCCGGCAGCAGCCATGCGCTCCCCTCCCACGGCGGTGATGCGCAGCTGAGGGCGTTGGCGCAGCAATTCTTCGATCAGATGGCTGGCCTGCAGATCCCCTGAGACCTCGCCCGTGCAGATGAACAGGTGGCTCACTAGAGCTACGCTCCCGACCCCAATCTTTAGTCATCCAGCTCTGAAGTGCTCTGCACCGGCGGATCTTCCCCCCTCCCGCGCAGGGCCGGCAGAGGGCCACGTCGTTGGGGCTGGGAGAGGGAGTCTTCCAAAAATTGCAGCAGATGTTGCAGGGATCCCGTCTCGTCCACCCACTCTTTCCCCTGTAGGGAAAGGACATGGCGCTCTCCCTCCGCACCGCTGTTACAAACGACACACAGGCTGCTGCGCAGTGTTTGCAGCGCTTTTTCCAAAGGCAACCCTGAGCGGTACAAAAATCGGTAGACCTGCCGCAGCAAGGGCAGGGATCCCTCCATCCCTTGGGCTCGCCGCAGCCCCACCAAGTTCAGACCGCGGATGCGAGCCGGATGTCCTTCCACCAACATGTAGGGGGGAACGTCGCGGTCAACCCGGCTCATCGCCCCCACCATGGCCAAGCGCCCAATGCGGGTGAACTGGTGGATCCCGACCATGCCGCCAATGCGGGCTTGAGACTCGATGTGGATATGGCCGGCCAAGGAAACAGCATTGGTAATCACCACCTGATTTTCGATGACGCAGTTGTGGGCGACATGGGTGTAGGCCATCAGCAGGTTGTAATCTCCAATCAGGGTGGCTTCCCCTTCATTGGTAGCCCGGTTGATGGTGACGAACTCGCGGATGCGATTGCCTCTGCCGATTACCACTTGAGAGGGGGCGCCGCTGTACTTCAGATCCTGAGGCTCGGTGCCCACAACTGCTCCCGGAAAAATGTGGTTGCCCTCGCCGATTTCCGTCCAGCCATCGATCACCACATGGGCTCCCACCACCGTATGGGCAGCGATACGAACATGCTCGCCGATCACCGCATAGGGGCCAACCTGCACCGTTTCGTGCAGCTCAGCTTTCGGATGGATCACCGCAGTGGGATGAATCCGCTCCCGTGAGCGGTGCGGCGCACTTGCAGAGATGTTGGGAGTGGATCCCGCTGAAGCGAACGAACTCATTTCCGACCTAGCCAGCAACTGTGGTTACGCTCCCAACCCTGCGAAGGATCACCAAGACTTGACTCCAGGGGAGATGAGCCTTAGAGCTACGCCCCACTGTCGCGACAACATGTTTACCGTATCCCGACAGAAAGGCGCAAGCAGCCCCTGAGCCATCTTTCTATCCCAACACTTTATCTCAATTGCGAGAACACCCACACCGGAGCGCCTCCTGGATGGCCGCTGTTGGCCCATCAATCCACCAGGGAGAACATCAGCTCCCCCTCGGTTACCAGTTGCCCTCCCACCTGAGCGCGGCAGAACATCTTGCCAATGCGCCTCTGGCGAATGGTGAGCAAATCGGCGGAGAGCAGCAGTTGATCCCCCGGCAGTACCGGGCGGCGAAAGCGAACGCCATCGATCCCGGCAAACAGGGCCAAACGCCCGGCCACGTCCGGCAACTTGGTCAACACGATCCCCCCTATCTGGGCCATAGCCTCGACGATTAGGACGCCGGGCATGATGGGTCGGTTGGGGAAATGCCCTTGAAAAAAAGGCTCGTTGAAGGTGACGTTTTTCAGGCCCACCGCCCGTTGCCCCGGTTGATACTCCACAACCCGATCCACCAGCAAGAAAGGATAGCGATGGGGCAAGATCTCCAAAATCTGCTCCGTTGTGAAGACGGGGGGAGCGGTTGCCAATTGAGCGGCTGCTTCAGCCGAGAGAAGGGGAGGAGGAGAGACATCAGAGGCCATGGTGAACCCGTGGAGACAGAAGACAAAACTGAAACCCCGGACGGGGAGGACGGCAGGCCAGAACTCAGCCAAAAGAGCACCCAGGGAGCTGCGGAAAGGAGGGGAATGAAGCGGATCCCACCCTGGGGATCCCCTTGAAGACAAGTGCTCCGCACCGCTCTCGCAACTGAGGATGGCAAGGTTGTTGCTGCGCAACCGGATCCCTTGCTCCCCCTCACTCTTCATGGATCAGCAGGGATCCACTCTTGAGCAACTGCTCGGCCAAACGGTGGTGCAGGGCATGGCCCGCCTTGTAGGCCACAATGTGCCCCTGCAGTCGGCAGCCCAGGAGGCTGAGATCTCCTAGTAAATCTATCAGCTTATGGCGCACCGGCTCATCTGGGTAGCGCAATGGCCCCAACCACTCGGTTTGGCTACAGACAATGGCATTTTCCAGGCTGCCCCCCTGGATTAGCCCCCGTTCCCGGGCCAGCTCCACATCCTGCTGGCGGGCGAAGGTGCGGGCCGGTGCAATGGACTGGACAAAATCTGGCCCGTTCTCCCTCCAGCTCAACCACTGTTCTCCAATGGGGCAATCGGCGAAATCGATGCCATAAGTAAAGCGGGCTGTGGGATGGGGGAGGGCGCTGACAAAGGCTTCCCCCGCCCAGACAGTGACCGGTTCTTGGATCACCCCCAGCAGGGCCGGCTGATCTTGGGCCTGGATCCCGGCCTGGGCAATGGCCTCTACAAAGGGCAGGGCAGAGCCATCCAGAATCGGCAGCTCCGGCCCCTCCACCTCGATGCGGCAGTTGTCAATGCCCAGGATGTAAAGGGCGGCCAGCAGGTGTTCCACCGTCTGCACTTGAACAGAGGGGGATCCCTGCTGCAGCAGGGTGCAGAGATGGGCAGGGGCCAGGGATCCCAACTGGGCCGGGATCTCAGGGGATCCCGGTCGATCCACCCGCACAAACACCCGACCGCTGCCGACAGGAGCTGGATGCAGACTGCAGCGAATCGGCAGGCCGGTGTGCAGGCCAACGCCTTCTAGAGAAATAGAGCTGGCTAGGGTGTGTTGCCGGCCTCTCATCATGCTCCGCACCGCTAGTGCAAACGCTCTTGGCCCCGGTCGAAAACGCGGTAATACAGCTCCCGATAGCCCACGCGCAGGTTACTGCCGGCATCTGCCAACTTGGCTTTGTGACTGCGGGTGCCGTAGGCACTGAACACCTCGTAGGTATCCCCTTCAAAGAAAAAGGAAGAGACATCGGACACCTCTTCGCCCCCCAGCAACTGCCAGCGCCCCTGGCGAAACTGCAGCCGGTAGTGGGCTCTATCCAAGCTGCCGGAAGGACGGTCGATCATGGCGTCGATGCTGCCCTCGTAGAAGGGCTCTGCACCACCATCGTGAACCGACACCTCCACAGCGATATCTCGGTAACGGCAGTTGGGCCGGTTGCACAGGCGAATTGAGCGCATGGCCTCGGCAATGGCTTCCAGCCGCTGCCGCGCTACGGTCAGGGAAAGGTGCTCTATACCCCCATCGCGAGCGAGCTGGGGCGACACCTGAGCCGCCTCTGCCACTGTGGAGGGCAACGAATGGGCAGCCAACGCCGGCGATCCCCAGCAGCATCCCACCAACACCAGACAAATCAAGCTCAGCCAACAACGGTATGCGGATCCCATGGATGCAATCTATGACAAAATCAAGCTCCTCTTCTCTACTCTAGGCACTCTGGGGGATCCCAACCTGATGCCGATATTACCCCACTCTGGCCCTGAACAACTGGCGCAGGTACGGCTTGTATTGGTGCAGCCGGCTGGGCCGCGCAACCTCGGCGCCATTGCCCGCGTGATGAAAAACATGGGCTTCAGGCAGTGGGTGCTGGTGGATCCCCAATGCGATCCCCTCGATATGGAAGCGATCACCACAGCCGTGCATGGGGCAGACCTGCTCCATCAAGCCCGGAAGGTGCAAACTTTGCCCGAAGCCCTGCAAGGGTGTGTGCAGGTTTTCGGGACAACGGGGCGCAGCCAAACCTACCCACCCGAATGGCAAATTCAGTCCCCCCGCCAAGCCTTTCCCGCTCTGCTGGCCGCCGGCCCTGCCGCCCTCGTGTTTGGCCCCGAAGATCGCGGCTTGAGCAACGAGGAGCTGGCCCTTTGCCATCGCCAGATCCAGATCCCCACCGATGCGACCTATCCCTCTTTAAACTTGGCCCAAGCCGTGGCCATTTGTTGCTATGAGCTGTACACCCTCGTCTGCCAGAGCCCTTCCCCTGCTCCTCCTATGCCCTCGCCTCAAAGGCTTGCCCCCTTCGAGCTGCTGGAGGGATTTTTCGACCACTTAGAAGCGCTGTTGCTGCAAATTGGCTACCTGCACCCCCACACAGCCCGCCGCAAAATGCTCAAGTTTCGCGCCCTGTTCCAGCGAGCCGGCCTGACCGTAGCCGAGGTGGCCTTGTTGCGCGGGATCCTGCGGCAACTGCAATGGAGCCAGGGATGCTCTCGTCAGGAACCTCTGGAAGCAAATGCAGCTCCCGTCCCGCCGACGCAACCAGATTCCAGCAGGACCCCATCTTGACCCCAAGGCTGGGCCTCCAGCCCCGCCCTACCGCTACCGGAAGCAAGCTAGAAGGGCGGCTTCCTGCTTTCAGGCGGCGCGGAGCGCTTGTCAAGAATCTTGAGGCTTTGGCCGTGGGAGAATATCGGAGAATATCAATGCTAGAGCTTAAGGGTGGCGCGGGGATCGTAGGATTGAACCCGCTGCAGCCTTTCGTAAAGTTCTCGCTCTTCTTCGGAGATCTGGGTGGGCAAATGGATCTGCACCACCACGTAAAAATCCCCCCGTTCTCCGTTGCCTTTGGGAAATCCCCTTTCCGCCAGCCGCAACTTTCGCCCCGGCTGCATGCCAGGTGGGATCCGCAGCTTCACCACCCCATCCAAGGTGGGCACCTCCACCTGGGCGCCCAAAACCGCTTCGCTGGGGCTGATGGGCAGATCGCAGTAAACGTCGAATCCCTCTAGGCGATAGAAGGGGTGGTCTTTCAGCTCAATTTTAAGGTACAGATCACCGGCACCGCCGTTGGGGTTGGGGTGGCCTTGGCCGCGCAGGCGAATCCGCTTCCCTGGCGTAATTCCCGGCGGGATGTTTACCTCGAGCACGCGATCCCCGCCCACCCGCAGGCGACGCTTGCCCCCCTCAAAAGCTTCTGGAATGCTGATCTGGATGGTGGCCTCAGCATCGTAACTGGTGTTGCCAGTGGATCCCGAAAATCCGCTGCTGCGGTCTGTGGTTTGGCTGCGCACCCGGCCCAGCAGTTGATCGATGAAGTCTTGAAAATCATCAAATTGGCTGAAATCGACGCCACTCCCCCCAAATCCGCTCCCCCCAAAGTCTTGGCTGAAGGGGCTGCTGCTGTAGGTGTAGGCATCGCGGCTGGAGCGAAACCCGCCCTGCTGATAGTATTGGCCAAATTGGTCGTATTGCCTGCGCTTGCTGGGATCCGAGAGAACTTCGTAGGCTTCGTTAATGTCTTTGAATTTCTCTTCAGCCGCTTTGTCGTTGGGGTTGACATCTGGGTGATACTTGCGGGCTAGGCGCCGATAGGCTTGTTTCACCTCATCGGCAGTGGCCGTTTTGCTGACCCCCAAAATCTTGTAGTAGTCCTTAAAGTTTTGCATGGAGGCGTCCGCAGGCAAATCGCTGAGAGTGGGCAGAAAACCACGAGGCTAGGCGTCCCCGGCAAGGGCTCCTTCCCTCCGACCTACTGAAGAAAATGAGGAGGCGGGCTAGACGCCATCGCCCATCCCGTCCCTCCTCATTATCGGCGCTACAAGTAAGGGCGGGATCCGCCCTGGGCCCGCGGCCCACGGAGGGATCCCTGAGCAGTCACTTGCTCTCGGTGAAGTCGGCATCGATCACATCATCGCTGCCGCCGGAGGTTTTCCCTGAGCCGGGAGTGGGGCCAGAGGAGGCCCCCGGCTGTTGATACAGCTCGCTGCTCATGGCGTAGAGAGCCTCTTGCAGCTCCCGCTCTTTGCTCTGGATGGCGCTGTCGTCCTCCCGCTGGATGGCCTCCCGCAGTTCTCGCACCAGAGTCTCGATTTGGCTGCGTTTGCTGGAGGAGATCTTGTCGCCCAACTCCTTCAACTGCCGCTCGGCTTGGTAGGCCAGCGAGTCGGCCTTGTTGCGGCGCTCAATTTTCTCCCGGCGGGCCCGGTCTTCGGCAGCGTATTTTTCTGCCTCAGCAATCATGCGCTCCACCTCTTTGCTATCCAAAGTAGAGGCGCCGGTGATGGAGATGCTCTGCTCTTTGCCGCTGCCTTTGTCTTTGGCCGTCACCTTGAGGATGCCGTTGGCGTCGATGTCGAAGGTGACCTCGATCTGCGGCACACCGCGGGGGGCCGGCGGGATCCCGTCCAGCTTGAAGCGGCCCAGAGATTTGTTGTCGCGGGCCAGCTCCCGCTCCCCTTGCACCACGTGGATTTCCACAGAGGTCTGCCCATCTTCGGCAGTGGAGAAGATCTCCGACTTGCGGGTGGGGATGGTGGTGTTGCGCGGGATGAGCTTGGTGGCCACGCCGCCCAAGGTTTCCACCCCCAAGGACAAGGGGGTGACATCCAGCAGCAGCACGTCTTTGACTTCGCCCGCCAGCACACCCGCTTGGATGGCCGCCCCAACCGCCACCACCTCATCGGGGTTGACACTTTGGTTGGGTTCTTTGCCCAGCAGCTCCCTCACCAGCCGCTGCACCGCCGGAATGCGGGTGGATCCCCCCACCAGCACCACTTCGTTGATGTCGGCCTTGGTGAGCTTGGCATCCCGCAGGGCTTGTTCCACCGGCCCCTTGCAGCGCTCCAGCAGGTCGGCACAGAGGTGTTCAAATTGAGCGCGGGAGAGCTTCAGCTCCAGGTGTTTGGGCCCATCGGCAGTGGCAGTGATGAAGGGCAGGTTGATGGTGGTTTCGGAAACGCTGGACAGCTCGATCTTGGCTTTTTCCGCAGCTTCCGTTAGCCGTTGCAGCGCCTGCCGGTCTTGCCGCAGGTCGATCCCTTCCATTTGCTTAAACTGCTCGGCCATCCAATCGACGATCTTCTTGTCGAAGTCATCGCCGCCCAACTGCGTATCGCCGCTGGTGGATTTCACCTCGAAAACACCATCCCCCACTTCCAGGATGGACACGTCGAAGGTGCCGCCGCCCAGGTCGAAGACGAGGATGGTCTCGTTGTTGCGCTTGTCCAAGCCGTAGGCCAAAGAGGCTGCTGTCGGCTCGTTGATGATGCGCAGCACTTCCAAACCGGCAATGCGGCCCGCATCTTTGGTGGCCTGCCGCTGCGAGTCATTAAAGTAAGCAGGAACCGTGATCACCGCTTGGGTGACCGGCTGGCCCAGGTAGCGGCTGGCATCATCCGCTAGCTTGCGCAGCACCATGGCCGAGATCTCTTCCGGCGCAAATTCCTTGTTCAGGCGGGGTGCGTACAGTTTGACATTGCCCCGCTCGTCCCGCCGCACCTGGTAGGAGACCCGCTTGGAGTCGGCATTCAGCTCATCGTACCTACGACCGATGAACCGCTTAACCGAGTAAAACGTGTTTTCCGGGTTGAGCACCGCTTGGCGGCGGGCCATTTGGCCCACCAGGCGCTCTCCATCTTTGGTGAAGGCGACCACCGAGGGTGTGGTGCGAGTACCCTCAGCATTGGCGATGACGGTGGGGACACCCCCCTCCATTACGGCGACAACCGAGTTGGTTGTGCCCAGGTCAATTCCTACAACTTTTCCCATCGGCTCCTTATTCTCCTCTTCTTGAGTACATTGCTTCGGTTACCGCCGCCAGCCTGTGTGAAGTAGCTTGGGCAGCCAATCTGTGAAAATCCGGCAGATGCTTGGTCACTTCCTGGGTCGATCCTAACCAGCTGGTTGGCGAGGCCAGGGCGAGAATGCCGCCCATTTCTCGGGGCTGAAGGGCAGACCGGTTACGGATCTCCGTACCTGCAGCAGCCTTGCTTTCGGTGCCGCTTGGGGTATGGCCTGGGTTGGCAGCTATTGGCAACTCTTGGGGGACTGCTGCCAGGCTAGCTCTGGATAAGCTGCAGCGCCTCCAGGCCGCGGTTCACAACGGTTGCGGCCAGGGGCAGGTAGCCCATCTCCTCGGCCAGGGCTTGCCCTTCGGTAAGGGCCCAGCGGAGCACAGCTTGCAGGGCGGCGGCCATGGCGGGATCCGAGTACCGGCGGTAGGTCAGGATCCAGGTGTAGGTGACGATGGGATACGCTCCAGGGCCAGCGGGATCCGGCACAAAAGCCCGCAGGTTTTCCGGCAGCTCAATTTCGCTCAAGGCCAGGGCCGAGGCTTCCGGGGAGGGGAGAATGAACTCGCCGCGGCGGTTCTCCAGAGCTGCCACCGACAGATCCAGCTCGCGGGCATAGACCGACTCCACGTAGCCGATCACCCCTTCGCTGAGAAGCATTTGGGCGCTCATGCCCTCGTTGCCTTTCACCCCAATGCCCACCGGCCACTCCAGCGACATGCCAGCACCGACTTCCGAGGCCCAAGCCGGATCGATGGCCGCCAGGTGGCGGGTAAAGGTATCGGTGGTGCCGCTGCCATCGGAGCGGTAGCAGACGGTGATGGGCAGATCGGGAATGGTCAGCTCCGGGTTCAGGGCCAGGATCTCCGGATCCCGCCACTGATCGATTTGGCCGCGAAAGATCTTCACCAAGACAGGTCGAGACAGCTTGAGTCCAGAAGGGATCCCCGGCAGGTTGTAGCCCACGGCAATGCTGCCTGAGGTCATCGGGATCATGACCACACCCCGCTTCACCTCGGCGATCTCGGCGTCGGTCATGGCCACGTCGCTGGCGGCAAAGTCCACTGTCTGGTCAATAAATTGCCGGATCCCGGCGGCGCTGCCCACCGGTTGGAAATTGATCTCCACCTTGGGATCCACCTGGCGGTAATCGGAAAACCAGCGCAAATAAAGAGGAGCCGGAAAGGTGGCCCCGGCTCCGTTGATCAGCAAAACTTTGTCGGAGGACTGGCTGCCGGAGACAGGAACGGGATCCCTGCCGCTGGGTTGGTCAGAACGGGATCCCCTTTGACAAGCACTCAAGGTAGCGCCGGTGGCCAATAAAGAAAGCAACACTTCTCGGCGACGGAAGCGGGGCAGTTGAGCCATGGTTCAGGTTCTCCGAGGTCACCGCCCCGATCCTTGTCTTGCCTGCGGGGCCCTGTCAAGGGTTGCCAGTGGGATCCCCTGCGTAGGTCCACTTTCCCCAGGTGGCTGTCTTTTCCCTCTGCACCATCCCCGTATTCCTCGCTACGCTTCCCAGCAAAACTCAGGATCCAACCCAAGTCCAGAAAGGAAAGACAGAAAATGGAGAATTCAAGAGAAAAACAAAGAAAAACAGCGCAAACAAGAGATTGAGCGAGCTGAGTTCTGCGGCAGTTGCACAGAGATCCCCAAGCCAAAGCCTTGTCTGGCAAGGCTTAGCGGTTTTTGGGCCTGAGTCCCCCCGCACCAGAAAAATCTTGACATATTCTGGAATAGGGCAATATATTGTGGGTTCTGTGCAGAAATCCTGCGCTGTTCACATCTCGGTATCTGGGGGACTACTATGCCGACTTTGACTCGTTCTCCCTGGACACTGCGAGACAGCGAAAAGCTCTATCGCATCTCAGGTTGGGGGGATCCCTACTTCCGTATCAACGCCGCCGGTCATGTGGAGGTGACCCCACAGGGCCTACAGCAGCAGGAACCGGGCATTGACCTGTACCACTTGGTGATGGATCTGGTGGCACGGGGTTTGCAGTTGCCCCTCTTGATTCGCTTTCCCGAGATCGTGGCCGACCGCATGCGGCGGATTTGCGAGAGCTTTCAGCAGGCCATCCAGCGCTTTGGCTACCCCAACGTCTATCGGGGGGTTTACCCCGTTAAGGTGAACCAGCAGCGCCACCTGGTGGAGGAAGTGGTGAAGCACGGTCGCGCCTACCACTTTGGCCTGGAGGCGGGATCCAAACCGGAGCTGTTGATTGCCCTAGCTTTGCTGGATACTCCTGGGGCTTTGTTGATCTGCAACGGCTACAAAGACCGCGACTTTATGGAGACGGCCCTCTTGGCCCAGCGGCTGGGGCGCACCCCGATCATCGTTTTGGAGCGGCTGCAAGAGCTGGAGCTGGCGCTGCAGGCTGCCGACCAACTGGGCATTGACCCCATCTTGGGGGTACGGGCCAAGCTCTCCGCCCAGGGCAGTGGACGCTGGGGCACCTCGGCTGGGGATCGGGCTAAGTTCGGCCTCACGGCCACCGAGATTTTGCAAGTGGTGGAACGGCTGCGGGAAGCGGGCAAGCTGCATTGTCTGCGCCTGCTGCACTACCACATCGGCTCCCAGATCTCGATGGTGAGCGTGCATGGACGGGCCGTGCGGGAGGCCAGCCAAATCTACATCGAGCTGGTCAAGCTGGGGGCCCCCATGGGCTACCTGGATATCGGCGGCGGCTTGGGGGTCGATTACGACGGATCCCAGTCCCCCAATCCTTTTTCCCAGAGCTACAGCATGGAGGACTACGCCGCCACCGTGGTGCAGACCGTGCTGACCGCCCTAGAACCCCACGGGATCCAGCCGCCGGTACTGGTGACCGAAAGCGGACGCGCCCTGATGTCCCACCAGTCGGTGCTGGTGTTTGACGTGCAAGATGTCAACGCCGCCAGCCCCTACCCGATGCCCACCCAGCTCACTTCCGATGCGGAGGTGATCCAGAAGCTAAACCAGCTTTACTACCAAATCCAGCCCGATACTCTGGTGGTCAACTATCGCCGTTGTCAGGAGCTGAAGGAGGCCGCCCTGCGCCAGTTCACTGAGGGATCCCTCAGCTTGCAGGAGCGAGCTGAAGTGGAGCGGCTGTTCTGGAACTGCTCCGACAAGATCTGCACCTTGGCCTACGAGCAGCACCAAGCAGGGCACCCCGTGGCAGTGGATCTCCTGGATCTGGACGAGATGCTGGCCAGCATCTACTACGGCAATTTCTCCCTGTTCCAATCCCTGCCGGATAGCTGGGCCATCGACCAGGTCTTCCCCATCATGCCCATCCACCGTCTGGATGAGGAGCCACGCCAATGGGCTACCCTGGCGGATCTGACCTGCGACAGCGACGGCAAGATCAACCGCTTCTTCGGCGAAGATGGGCAGATCACCTCGGTCTTGCCGCTGCATGATCCTGACGGGCATCCCTACCTACTGGGGGTGTTTCTGGGGGGTGCCTACCAGGAGATCCTAGGGGATCTGCACAACCTGTTTGGCGATACCAACGCGGTGCATATTCGCTCCCGCCCCGGCGGCTACCACGTTTCCCAAGTCATCAAGGGGGACACCATCGGCGAGGTGCTGAGCTGGGTGCAGTACAACAGCGAAGATCTGGTGGAGACCCTCCACCACGCCACCGAGACTGCCCTGCAGCGAGGGCAGATCACGCTGGATCAAGCCCGCGCCTTGCAGCAGCACTTTGAAGACAATCTGCGGGCCTACACCTACTTGCAGTAAACTACCCGACTCCGACCGCTAAAGCGGTACGGAGCGGGCTTTCAGTAGCCCTGAGCCTGCTCTGCTCTACCAGAGAACAAAACAGGCCCGGACCTCTAGGCTGGTTTACGACAGCCCCCAAGAGCGCAATCACATTCGCACCATTCAAATCCGCATCCCCTT